>JACQXX010000043.1 GCA_016208495.1 Acidobacteriota bacterium
GCTTGAACGTCTCAATCTCACCTTGCGCCAGGCGCTGGCCCCTCTGGTTCGCAAAACCTTGCACTTTTGCAAACAGCGCCAGCAGTTGGAGCGCCGGGTTGTCTTCTTTCAGGTGTATTACAATTTTGCCCGTCCTCATTTAAGTCTGCGTCTCCCTCTGCCTGACTCTGAGCGTCGCTCCTCGGGTGTGATTCATCCCAAATGGAAACCCCGTACCCCAGGGATCGCGGCTGGGTTAACCGACCATGTCTGGACCTTTCGCGAGCTTTTAACCGCCAAATTTGAGCCGATTCAGAATCACAGTATTAGCCGATGAGCACCAAGGAACCAACCAACAAATTTAATCCAAACCTCCAGGTCCCAAGTGTTAACCAACAGGCAATAAAATTCTCGCATTAGAAAGCAGTCAAGTGATTTAATACCAGTTTGTAGTCAGTAGATCGTAGTCAGTAGTCCACTAACTCTATTTGATCAAATAATTTAACTGTTCTCTGATACGATGGCTTCATTCCAAAATGGTATAACCAAATAAACTGAGCGAACTACTGACTGCTGACTACTGACTACGAACTGATATTATTTGATGATAAACAGGTCATTGAGTTCTTTGTCTTGAAACTCCAGATTGACGATTGGGCTGGTATCAAGCTTAATTTTCGTGGCAATCACCTGCGTTACAGGCGACAGGATGTTGAAGTGATCGGCCCCAATCACGGAATGAAATCGCATGACCGGGTTTTGTGATGACCGTGAAAGCTCCTGGAGCGATTCCCAGTTGCCGACCGTGCCTTCAAACACAAAGGTCGGCGTTTTAATCGAATGCAGCCACAGTTTGGGGGCTCTGAGGTCAAGTTCGCGATCATTGGTGGTGTCAAACGGGAGGTTATCCGGGCCATAGCCCCAGACGTCTTCGACCGGTCCAAAGGAAAACACAGCCCTCAACCGATCTGTTGAAGCCGCCACCAGCAGGGCCAGCGTGCCTCCGGTGCTGTGTCCGCCCAGGTAAATTCGGTTTGGGTCTACAAATTCCTGTTTCGAAAGATATTCAATCGCGGCTAAAACATCGTCAACTTCGCCGTAAAAGGCTTCTTTGTACCCCGGATTCAGATTCCCACCGCGAAGCGACGGAAACATCAGGATCATCCCCGCCTGGCGAAAAGCACTCGCTGACTGGTCATTGTCAGGAGTGGCTGGGGCCCACGGCGTATTGTCAATGCTATTGCTAAAGCCACCGGTGAGCCAGATCATCGCCGGACGTTTCTGTTTATCCGGCGGAGGCTGGCTCACATATGCCGCCAGTTTCCCAATCGGCGATTGATAATAAACAATCTGAAATAATGCTTTGGGAGGCACGACAACCAGCTCGCTGTCGGTTTCCGTTTTGATGAGCCGGGTTTTGAACCCGCGTCTGGCTTCTGACAAGGTTGGTTTTTGCTCTGGTTTGGAATTGGATGCTGGCTGAGTCGGTGGT
Source organism: Acidobacteriota bacterium (assembly GCA_016208495.1). Taxonomy (NCBI): domain Bacteria; kingdom Pseudomonadati; phylum Acidobacteriota; species Acidobacteriota bacterium. Next base: position 1,472 of record JACQXX010000043.1, read on the forward strand.
TTGAGTGAACAGGCACCCAGAGCAATGAAAACCACCAGACTGAATAAAACAGTACCCTGTCGCATTGCATTCCCCTTCCAGAAGTCTGTGCTTCAACCACTGATAGATTATTGAGGATTTCGCATAACTCTCAGAAAATAATACTCGTTAAAGGGACGGTCATCCGTAATTCTCACTTCAGGGTTTGGATCAACCAGCTTTGAAATTGGGATTTCATTGGTCAACATCCGGTTAAAAATTGCTTCAACCGTCTTATCGGGAATATCAGGTTGAAACCATTCAACCAGATCTTTTCTGGCAGTATCAGATAATCTGGCAAGTAATTGAGCCCCTGTGACTTGTGGGAGTGGTGACATTGAAGCAATAAAGTGATAGCCCCACCCTTCGGCTGAAGGAAAAACCCGAACGTATGGAAATGAGTTGGATAACGAGCGAGCGACGGCATTCACCGTTTGTGGTTCGCCAAATCCATACCATTGCTGGACAATTCCATTGGGTTTCAATCGTTTTTTCAAGGTTTGGTAGAACTCTTCACTGTACAATAAGCTGGAGCCGGCAGCGGCAGCGGGCGGGGGAGGATCAATTGTAATGATGTCAAACTGGTCGCTGGTCCGATTCAAAAACCGTCGGCCATCATCAATGACAATTTTCCCTTTGGGATTTGAAACCACCACCTGCGCATCAGGAAAGAAAAACCCAAACGAATCTCGGACAGCCGGAGAAAGCTCCACGGTCGTGGCCTTGACACCCCAACTGAGCATGGACCGGTGGGTGGTCCCCATTCCAAAACAGATAGTAAGTACTGATTCCGGCTTTCCTGAGTGAAATACCATTGGTAAATGAGCCATGAACTTGGTAATGGGAGTCAGCGCCGTAATATTGTACCCGTTGACAAACATCAACCGATCAAGACCCGTCCCCGCACTGACAACCGTTGCCAGATGGTCTCTTTTAACCAGTTGCGGAAATCCAGGGGGGACTGGGTTTTCATGGCTGTGAATGACAAACAGGGAACAGAATAAACTCACCCCGGTCAACCCGGCGGAAAAGAAGCGCACGTTTTCATCTAATACCTGGAAAGTCCTGGCTAAAAAGAAGATAAACGGGACCGCCAAAAGGACTAACGCACCCTGGACGCCCATCCAGGACAGCAACAAATAGCCGGCAACCAAAGGACCCAAAATACAACCAAACACATTGACGGCATAGGCTTTCCCAGCACGGTCAGGAGCACCAACCGAGTATTCGTCTACAATTTTTGGGGTCAGATATCCCAACAAAGCACAAAAGGGGAAAATACTGACCAATGCTGGAATTGCCCGGAGGTTGCCAAATGCCCAGGGAACACTTGGAATGAGCCGCGGGTCATTTATCAGTAACGGCAGAAACGCACTGACTGAGATAAACGCAACCAGTTTTGAGATTGATTGAACCTGACCAGAGGCAACATCCCGGCGATACAGGAGCGACCCAATCCAGGTGGCCAGCAAATAGACAAACAACAGGGCCGCAAAGGCATACACCTGGGTTGATAACACTGAAGCAAAGGCACGCGTCCAAACCACCTCCATGGCCATTGAGGTAAACCCGGTCGTAAACAACAACGCTAATAGCAAAGATTCAGATGACATCTCGGCAGGTGCGGTACTTTCCAGTTCAACTGGGGCTGGTTCTTCTGGCTGGTCAACCTTCTCTTTGGGTGACATGCCAAGCCAAAAACTCACCACCGCGATAGCAAAATTTGAGATTCCCGCAACCCACAGCGTGTGGCGAAACCCAAACAGCTCAACCAGGATCAAGGCTGTAACCAGGGTTCCGCACATGGCGCCGATCACATTGGCCAGGTAAAGAAAGCTAAAACTTTTGGTGTCCGTTTCAGTTCGTTCTTTGACAAACGCCATCATAAAGGGGAACGTAACCCCCATACAAACACACCAGGGAAAGATGGAAATGGTTAACGCACCCGCGGAAAACAATAAATATCGAACTGAGTCAGATTCACCGGCACCCAAAAGCCACCGCCCACTCAATTCAAAGAGCCACGGAACAACAATTGAACCAAAAGCAATAACAAGTTCAGCCAAACCATAAAACATGGCGGCTGAGCGGTTTGATTTTTGGGTTAGGGAACCAATCCATTTTCCTCCAGCCCAGGATCCCAAAGACAAACCAAGCATAAAAACTGAAACCACAATTGAAAGGACTGGTGTGATAATCCCAAAAGTCGCAAAGGCAAGTCGCAGCCAAACCGTCTGGTATAACAAACCGCAAAAGCCTGAAATGAAAAAAAGTGAAAACAGAATTCGTCGAAGGTGGAGAGTCATAGTGCGTTTGCCAGGAGTGAGTAATGGGTTGAAAAAACCAAAAGGCTGAAAAAAATTTGAAGTCAGCCCAGGAGGATAAACCGATGGCGATTTGCTCCTGAGCCAAGGTGCAGTTCAGGACTTCACTTTAAACACATTGACTGATTTCGGGGCCACACTAAGCACAACTTCCGGTACCCCAGTGCTCCAATCAACTTCGATTGGAACCGGCAGATTGCGGGTTAAATCCTGCCCGGCGACCGGTTGCCGAACAAGTTTGGCCCCCTTCGAAATCAATGGTTTGCCATCGCGAGATACCAGCTTGACTCGTTTTTGGGCGGTGCCTGCCGATTTGGCCTCTTTTTCATTGGCGTTGACGACCACCACGACACTATCTTTGGTTGCAATGAAATTTCCACGCTGGATGAAGCGAGCAAAGGCAAACACTCCGTCATCTTCAGTACTCTCTGATGAATCAGCCCAGAGCGTCGAAATCTGACCGCTTTCAAGTGCCGGCAGTGATTTGCGATATTTCATCAAAGACGAGAGCACCACAAAGCTCCGGTTGCTTCGGGTTTGCTTGAGGGTTTCCAGGTCATTTGGTTTGCAAAAGGTCAACCGTCCGGCTTCGCTGTCGCCTTCAATTTTGCTGTTGGCAATCAGGCTGGCTTCCGTCCCGTAGTACAAACAGGGAATCCCTTCCAGCGTAAGCACCAGCGCCGAGGCCAGCAGATTGTTTTGTTCGCTGACACCATTGGCTCGAAACCGGTTGAGTCCATCGTGATTTTCGGCAAAATTGACCATTTTCCGCCGGGCGGAAAGTCCATCCAGACCTGGTTTCGGGTTGTACATCGGCCTACCACTGTTGTCCTTTGTGACATAGGCATCTTCAATCATCTGAGCCAGCGAATTCGGTGTTTTATATCCATTTCCATCCACCCGCAGAAAATCACGAATGGCATAATTCGTCTGAAAATGAATCAACGAATCCAAACATGGCGTGGCCGTTCCATCAGCTCGATAGGTGTATTTCCCAAGGTCACGTGGATTGCCGCTATACACTTCACCAAAGAGAATCAATCGTTTGGCGGCATCAGGCGTGAGTTTTTTCCGCAATCGCTCAGAAAACACATCCCAAAATTCATGGTGAACGTGCTTGACCGTGTCAATCCGCAGGCCATCCACGCCAAGTTCCTGAATATAAAACCGATAGACTTCGACAAACTCATCAACCAGCTTGTCGAATACCGGATTTTTCTTTGACGTCCAGAAATCGCGAAGGGCAAAAAAGTCGCATTCGACTTCTTCGCCGTCTGATTTCCCAAGGCTGCCATCGCGGTATCCTTTGCGAGTGTAGGCATCAAAGCTCTGAAAAATGCCGGACGTCTTGAGTTTCACGGGGCGCGAACCAGATAACTTGATCACTTCGCCCGCCGCCGGGCCGACTTTGGCCATGTTCCAATTCGCGACTTCAGCCCATTTGGCATTGGTATGGCGACCATCCGGCAGAAAGGGTTGAATCCACTCGCTGTTGTTTTTGTCAGTATAGCCCTGATCAAATTGCCCATTGCCATTGACGTCATAGTAAAAAACAGGGCCCGCGTGATTCATCACGACATCTTGAATCACCTTGATATTCTTTTGATGCGCCAATCGGATGACATCGCGATAGTGCTCAAGGCGGCCCTCGCGGGTGTCGGGGTATTCGCCTCCGCCAAGTCTGGTTCGACTGACCACATGTGGATCAATATCAAGGAAATCCTGCGCCCAGTAGCCGTGATACCCGCTTTTATCCTCAACTTTTGAATACCAGGTGTTGCGCACGGGCGGTGTGATCCACAGGGCGGTCACTCCTAAATCGGTGAAATAGTTGTTTTGGAGCGCCAGTTCGAGGCCGCGCAAATCACCGCCGTGGTACCGGTCAAGGTTTTGTTGTGATGTATCATAGAGTTCCGGGTCGCTTCCGGGTGGAATGTTGTTTGCCGGGTCACCATCCATAAAGCGATCAATCAACAGAAAATAAATGATGTCCTGGTTCCATTTTCGAGTTTTATAGCTTTTGCCCGACGCACCCGACGTCGGTACAGGAATCATCATTAAAAGGAGAAAGAACAGGCAGCGTCGCCGGAGCCAGTTCGTCAAAGGGTACCTTGCGGTCATAGCAATCCTCGTGAGCAAAAATGTGGGGCTGTCAAAAACACAACTTGATGGGAATGCAAAAACTTGGGGGAAAAACGGTTGGCGATTATGGTCTGGAGTGTGGAAGGGAATCAAGCATCATTCGGGGTTTAGGGTTCAGGGTTTCAATTATTGAAGATCGGTTGGTATAGAATTTCAGAGCAAGAAACCACGGAATACACGGAACACACAGAAAATAAAACCGGCTTCTTCTGCAGTGGTTGAATTGAGGCAGGTCGTTTACTTTGAAAAACATGTGGAAATTTACACATTCGGCTCCAATCGAAAATCTATCTGGGGTCAACCTCAGCCGGGGAAAGCATCTTTTGAAGCCTGCTGGTCAATCAAACCAGTAGTCCACTGCCGGCGGCGAGATACCTTTTGTGTCCTTGTGTTCCCTGGGGCTCGACCGCCGGAGTGAACGCTCCCTCCCAAACAACCTTCTGAGAAAAATTCCTCTGGCACAAAACTTGCACCTCAATCTGAAGACGAAAATTTCAGAAAGGGGCTGAGCACTATGGCCATGCCATATTTTTATGAAGTCGAAGTGAAATGGGATCGGGAAAAAATCGGAGACCTGAAGGTTGCGGGCCTTCCCGGAATGAAGGTGGCTACTCCGCCGGAGTTTGGCGGGCATGAAGGCTACTGGAGCCCCGAGCACCTGTTTGTGGCTTCAGTGAATTCCTGTTTTATGGCCACTTTTTTGGCAATGGCGGGAAATTCCAAACTTGAGTTCGAAAGCTTTGATTCAACCGCGACTGGAAAGCTGGAAAAAGTGGAAGGTGTCGGCCTTCAGATCACCGAAATTTCAATCCGGCCAGTGCTGGTCATCTCCAACACCAAAGATCTGGAGCGAGGGTTGAAATTGCTTGAAAAGGCCGAAAAATACTGCCTGATTTCAAACTCGATCAAATCGCGGATCACGCTCGAACCAGTGATTTTGACCGAACATGCTCCAGTTTTAAACGGCGAATTATTCTAACAATTTTTTCACCACAGAGGACACAGAGGGAATTTCCTTTGTGGAAGCCTCTATGTTCCTCTGTGGTGAGATTCAGCAATCAAAATCTCAAATTATCTTGTGATTTTTCGTTGAGCCTGAAGAAAGCAATTCCTTCATTAAAATGTCAGAAAACAATAAAAAACACTTGAATTCATTTCACGATCAATTTACTGTTGCGGATCAATAAAGTATTCAATCATCAAATCAATCTGCTTTTCTTTTTGAGCTTCCAGGTTTTTGGATTCTGATATGTGAAACCCAACTCCACATATCTTCACGTGTTTCTCATCAGATGAGTTAGTCCCCCTAATTTTCATTTGAGAAGCAAACTGTTGATATCAAATAGATTAAATACTCTCAAAGGAGATGTCATCTTTTTTCAGTAGATAAAAGAGCCATCCTGGAACCGAGCCTTTCTGTGTCTTTGCCGTGTATTTGACCAGTCCAATTTCAACTCTGGTTGAATAGCTGAAGTGTGCCTGACTTCACTTGCAAACTGGGTAATCGGAATATGATCAATATAACTGGAAAAAACACTAACAATTCCTTCTTAGAAAAAACAGGTACTCATTTAAACCCTGACTGCCCCACACCAACAAGAACGGGAGGGGAGAGAACTTTAACTCAACTAACTTTGAGGAGATAAACACATGCCGCCGATTACCGTCTCAAACGCGCTGTTACAGGAAGCCCACCAATATAAGCGCGAGCTTCTCGAACGAATGTTTGGTACAACGCCGCTTTTTCTCAGCCTGGCGCCAACGGTTTCTTCGCAAGCTGCCGCAATCCTGAGACCAGGCAGTAATATTTCTGGATTCGGCTACGGTGCCAAGGAAACGCTCGGTGCGGGAACTGAGGAACTCGCCGTCCGGGTTTATGTTCGTTCGAAGCTGCCCAATTCCCTGCTGAGTGCCGGGGATAAAGTTCCATCCCAGATTAATGGAATGCCAACCGACGTCATTGCCGTCGGAGATGTGGTCGCCACGGCTCGCCCGGTCAAATGTGGTGTTTCAGTCGGTCATTTTCAAATCACGGCTGGAACACTTGGCTGTCTGGTCAAAAAAACCGGACTTTCGACTGGAGACCATTATATCCTCTCCAATAACCATGTTCTGGCTGATTCAAATGCGGCTAGCATTGGCGACGACATCCTGGAACCTGGACCGGCAGATGGAGGAACCAGTCGGATTGCTGAATTGACCGACTTTGAAGCGATGGATTTTACAGGGAACGCCAATACAATGGATGCCGCCATTGCCAAAGTTGACAACCTGGGAGATGTATTTCCGGAAATCGAAACCATCGGGCGGATCTCCAATCCTCCGATGCCTGCGGCGCTATATCAATCCGTCCGCAAGCATGGCCGAACGACCCGGCATACAATCGGAGTTATCATGGATTTATCGGCTGATATTTGGGTAAGATATGGCGGGAACCGGGCCTGGTTTGAAGATCAAATTTCCATTATTGGCGCCGGCGGCAATTTCAGTGCTGGAGGGGATTCAGGATCACTGATTGTTGACGGAGTGACCAAACGTCCCGTAGCGCTCCTGTTTGCCGGAGGCGGCAATACAACCTTTGGAAATCCGATTGAACCAGTGTTATCCCGATTTCAAGTGGAAATTTTGTAAGCAGGAGGTAGCTCCACATGATAATTACCGAACCGGACAAGCAGGCGCTTATGGCGGCCAAAGCGGAGCTGCGACGACAATTCAAAAACGTACCGGGAGTCCAGGGGTTTGGAATCGGCGAACACAGCGTCCGAGTCTACATCCAGGACACCAGTCTCCGGGCTCACATCCCGGAACAGATCAACAACATTGAAGTCGAATGCATCGTGGAAGGCGACATCCGCGCCCTGGCTCATTCCTAAGGATTAACATCAATCAACCCGAGGCGGATTCATTTCATGACATCCGCCTTTTGGGCACTTCCATCAGGGTTGGAGTCATTCAGACCAGCCTTTTCTGTTGAAGCAATTTTCATTTCTTCAAAGCTTTTCCAAACAGGCAACCCGACATTTTTTCATTGGACACAATCAGCCACCAAAACTCACTTAACCGGACCATTCCGATCAAAACCACTTTGTCTTTTTCCAGTAGAGATTTTGAACAGGATGGGATCACCCGTGACTCAATATCGCTCCTTCAAGCTATTCGTGAACCATGTCTAATTTTCTTGTGGAATTCATTGAACTTACTGCACGCCACCTTCCAGAGATGAAGCTCATCGCATCGCTGATGGCTTCCACCTGTGCGATGGGTTTTTTTGTCCTTTGTAAAAGCACCGAAAATGATAGAGAAGGTCAGGGAGTTGATTGGACCTTCTACTTTTTGGGAGGTTTTATTGCCTTTGCGGTCAGCTATTTCCTCCAATGGGTTTTCCAAAAATCATCAAAGGAAGTTTTAGATGTCATCTCGATTTCCGGGTCTGCCATAAACAATGTTTTCTTTTTTGCCGCCGCCGCCACGCTGTATTTAAAGCGGCTATCTCACCGTGGATGGGTCACGATTATCACTTTAATGGCTATCCCAGCTTTATTTTCGATTGCGTTGAATTGGTATGGAAAGGGTGCTGAGTCTTTTAATAGATCGTTGGATTCAATCCCATCAGTATTTTGTCTTATGTATTTTGGGAGAGCCCTAAGCGCCAATATTGACTATCAAAAAGGAAACGCTCATTTAGAATATTTTTGGAAAGTGGCTGCATATGCTGTTTCAATACTTTATTCGCTCACTTCAATCTGTTATGTAATAGTTCCAATATCTTCCTTTGCTGATCAAGCAAATAGTGTTTTGCTTGTATCAGGCATTCGTATAGAAGATATTTCTAATGGGCTTGATTCAATTATAGTCTTACTTCTAATAATACCTTTAAGATTCAGCTATTTTGTCATTGCAATTGTTGTAATGGCGAGAGCAAGAATAGTTGGGCTACTTCATTCAACATTTTTGATGTTGGAGAGACTTGCTGAAGCACAAAGCGCTGAGGAATTATTATATATTCCACAGACAATTCAGGAGCGATTACAGGTTGATACAGTCGACTTTTCTATCCGAATCCCTGTATCTCATTCTCCTAAAATGCTCATCTTTAAGTATCCTGGTCAGTATCCAGACAATATCGACATCATTGACCTACCAGATCAAAAGACAATCGTTGGACAGGTGTTAACAACAGTCAAAACAGTCTGGCTTTCAAATTTAAGAAAAAGTACCGGATCTATCTTCTCAAAATTCATTTTTACTGATGACCCAGATAAGTATAAACAGCTTGGTGTTAGTGATTGGGAAATAGAAAGTGAATCATTCGTTCTAGTTCCAATTGTTTTCCAAAAGAGTGTTGTTGGATATATTCAAGCAACGACAAAAAACCCTCGAAAGATAACGGCTTTTGCTCGTAGCTATTTACGAAGACTCGCAACGCTATTTTCTCCGTCTGTTCAAGCCTTTCGCGAGCATGCCGCTACTGATCAATTTGGAATTGAATTTGCAAAATGGCAAGTGAGCCAGGAAAAAGCAACCATACAAAGCAGTGAACGAGGGATACAGGACGATATAAATCAACTCGCTGCGATGATTCAAAATATTTTGTCTCCGCTCAAAACTGAATTATTGATTGATATTGGTTTTACAAAGTTCCCCTCAGAGCAACCTGATTCTCACAATGAATATAATTCTCTCCATAAAACACAAAAACTATATTCGGGTTTGAGAGTGCGAGGAACAGAACACCACCCAGAACTTACCATTGGAAACTTGATATTAATTATACCTCAGCACGATGATGGAACTTCTGCAGATAATCATCTCGCTTTAGGCACTCATTATTTACACCGGCGAGCCTTTGCAGCACTCACCTCAGAATACATCCTTGAAATTTATCAAACTCATTTTAATATTGCAATAAATGGACTTAGTATTAAACTCAATAGTTCAAATACGTTTGAAGATTGGGAAGCTCAAATTGAACAAACAGTACTTCGCTTGGGCATTCAAATAACGTTTGCCAGAAATCCGGAAACTGAGGAAATAATCGGAGGTAAGAATGAACCTGAACTGAGACAATTTCTAGAATCTCAACCGATTTACCCAGCTTTTAGCGTAGAAATAGAAGAGGTTTCAAATTCTCCTTTATCAGGTCAAAAAGTCATAAGCCTCTCACTCCCTAAATCAAAAACCTCTATCTGGTTTGGTATCAGTCGTAAAGATTTTGGTCATGAGATAATCCCCCCCTCTCCGTGGAGAGTCTTCCTTGAACGTTTGGGTGAAATTGCGGATATTAGCCTCGCTGGAATCATTACTCAGCAGAAACTTCACGAGGCAGCCAAAGTTGAAGGGTTAGCCGTTGCAGCAGTAACAATTGACACTCTGTTTCACCAAATTGTGAATATTGTTCGGAATGTATCACTTTCCCTTCCATTGCTGAGGGAGGCATTAGAAGATCATACACTCACAACAACTGACGAAGAAATTGCAGAGTTGATCCGAAAATTACCTGAACAAACAAGCCATTTAGAACAACTTGCAAAAAAATTAAGAGGCTTCACCCAGTATGAAGGTCAAAAACCTTGTCTTTTATCTGAAGCAGCCATACATGCCCAAACTCTTCTCGATGGAAACTTAACGCTTCGAAAAATACAGCTCCAAATCAAGATTCCAAATGATCTCAAAATTGATTTTCCACTCAATGTCGCTTCAATGGCAATTTCAAATTTGGTGATGAATGCCAGTGATGCAATTAGTACTATGAGTGTTCGACGCGATGGGATTATTCACATTAATATTGAAAAACTTGGTGATTGGATTCACTGTCATATAATTGATAACGGCCCTGGTATCCCTGAAGATCTAAAGGATAGGATCTTCGATCTAGGTTTTTCGACCAAGAGGGAAGGGAGAGGCTGGGGACTGTATCTTGTGAAAAGAGCGATGAGAGAAAATGGAGGCAAAGTTGAATTGACTGAATCCCGGCCAGGATTTACCAAATTCTCCCTCATATTTCCGAAACTCAAAGAAGGAACAAACCAATGACACACTTGATCAACACCCCATCTTTATCTCTTTCCCAAAATAGAATTCCCGGAAAAATCCTGGTCGTCGAGGATGAATTTGCTCAACGGTTAGCATACACAAAAGCTTTGCAAAAATGCGGCTTCCAGGTGGTTACCCCAAAAAATATCAAAGAAGTTCGAAAACAGGCCCAGGAACTTGGTGATGAGTTAGCTGTAGCCTTACTTGACATGAGGCTGATTGAGCCAGATTACGAAGACCCAAACGACCCAGGATTAACAGGTGCTGATCTTGGGTTAGAAATTCGCAAAGGACGAAAAAGGGCAGGAAAACTATCATCTCAACAATTTGTGATTTGCTCAGCCTGGCCGAACATTGAGTACTACAAGAGTGCGGTCCAACTGGGCGTTGCAGCATATCTCTTAAAGGATGAACTGATTGGGATTGCTGGACTTGCTCGACTCGTAAGCCATATTCGGGCTCTGTATTTACGCTGGGCAATTGAAACTGATTGCCTTGGTAGTTCACAACTCCTAAAAGAAATTGCGTTTACCTCTCGAAACCAGGAAGAGAGTATTGTTAGGTTTTGTCAGGAAATAATCGCCCCTCGACTCGAAGAAAGCCTGGGAGCACCGTTTGTGATTTTGTTAACCGACAACAAAGGCACCAAATGTTGTGCAGGAAGCTTAGATATTCCACAAGGGTATTCTCGGGAATTAGATGGTATTCAATTGATGACCTTTGTGGACTTTAAAGGGGCGGACCCATTTATTCTGAATGCACAGGAATCCTTTTGGCGGGAACGCCTCAGTCCAGAGTTATCACTCACGTTAGATGGAGCTGCTTTTATCCCGTTCTCAATCCGAGAACTGAGATTAACCCTGGGTATTCTTAAGAACAATTCAACGGAAAATCAATTTACAGAAGATGTTAAGGAATTAGGAAAAACCCTTGTCCAGTTTTTCAATCCAACACTGATTGAACTGATAATCAACCTTCTTTCTGAATTCTACGAGCGCTCAGGAGAGTTAAAAGGAGAACTACAAGGACTGGCTAAATTGTGTTCGATGGTTGGACAAGAACAGCTTAACCTCTTATCTGATTTGAACCCCGAGGCTCCTCAAGGCATATTAGATGGACTTCAAATCTGGGCACGGGATCTCTTGAGTATAGGAACTTCATTGATGTCCCTTAGTACAGACAACCTTGACCCGGACTATTTGGAAGAAATTCAAGTCGCGGAATTTATCACTGCACTCCTGGAAGGTCATTTGCCCATGTTTGATTGCGAAATCCATGGGGACTGTACTGTAATTGCAACTCGTGAGGACCTTTACACTATTGTCTCCAGAATGCTGCAATGGTTTGAACGACAAGCGGAAATTGGTAAAACATCCACCAAAATGGCCATCTATTGTTCAGAAACAAAAGAACGAGCCCATCTAATTTTTGAAGACCAAAGCTGGCGACTCCCCAAACCTGCACGAAACCGTTTATTTGCACCATTTACTTATATCCGGCCATTTCATGGAAAACCGGACAGCAAAGAAAAGGAAGAAAACACTGGTCGGTATCTATCTTTGTATCTGGCGGGTAAGTTGGTTGAAATACGCTATAAAGGCAGGATTGAAGATCGAACAGATGAATTGGCTGGTGAAGAAGAAGCTGAATTGGGCCATCGCTTTGTCCTTACCTTTCCAAAAAATAATGAGTAATTTGAAGTGATGGAGGAAACATATGCCAGTTAGCATTTTTGTCCTTAGTGAAGGTTCCCCGAGACCACTTGCTTATTGGATTGAAAATGACCCTCAAGGGCATGAACCCAGTTTTCAACAAAAAAAGTGGAATGACCTTGTCCTGGATTTACCAACCCATTACACCAATGAGCCATCCCAAAATAAACGGTATCATGTTTTTCTCTGCCTCTATGGACCTCACATTTCACAAACATTTGAACTGGATTATTACCAGGAATTGATACAACAGGCCCAAAATTTCTCCTGGGGGGCCAGAGTTACCTTTGTCATTAGCCAGGAAGTGAGTCGCAAATTTGACCTCACGTACATTGACGCACTTCACGTCTGGTTCCGTAAAATTTTTCCAGTTCAGGAAGAGAATCACAAGCCAAACATTTATGCTGATGACTTAATTGAGTTACCAGAAGCGTATTTTGATCGGATTACTGCCGAAGCTGATAGATTTGCAAATGAACTGCACAAGCACTCCCTACGCTCTCTTGCACGAGCAAGTCAAGTGAAAGAAATTATCTATAAGGATTCAAAACTATGGATTCCAAAAATCTCAGAATTGAGAAGCTTTTTTCCTGAAGAAGTCAGAAACATGGGGGATGGGTTTAAAAAAGGTGAAGCTCAAGAAATTGCAATCATCCATGTTGATGACCAAAGTAAAATAAAGCAGATTGCGCCAGGCAGGGCAAAATTTGAAACAGTTATCCTGTGTAATGACAAATCATCTGGTTCAAAGCTGGAACCTGCTTTTGAAGAATGGGTAAAAGGAAAAAGACTTATTAAGGCTACAGGGATTTTTGAAACAGTATTCATTTGCCTGCACATTAAACAAAAAACTCCTCCTCCATTAAGACGGATCGGGAAAATCGAAGTTATCCCCCCACGTCGGTCACTCTTTCCTCCAAACTCGAAACAAACTGAGCCCCATCTTTTGGTTACGAGTTCTTTTAACAAGAATGTAGATCGGCTGCCATATCTGTTTGGCGCCTCTGAGCACATTGCACGGATAAGAAGAAAACTGCCTTTTGGGTATCATTTTCATGTTCACCCATCTTTGAATGGAGAAACTTTGGCCAGTTTTGTGAGTGGCCATCTGTTTCGGGAAAAAGAGTTAACGGCCTGGGTTTACATCGGACATGGTTTTGGTGGGAACCTTCAAACTTCCGATACTGTTTGGAAACCTCTCCCTGACGGTAAAATCACGGCAGAAGCGGTTCGAGAAAAACCTCAATTTTGGCTTGATCAGTTTCGAGGCTATGAAAAGGGCTTACCGCTGGTGCTCTTTTGTGCCTGTGAGTCAGAGAAAATTGCACGCCAATTTGCACAAGCTGGGGTTGGTGTGGCAATCGGCTTCAAAAAGAAGGTTTTGCTTGAGCAATGCTGGGCTATATCAGAAGAAGTAATCCCAGCCGCTATCAAGACGCATGGTGACCGGATGGCAATAGTTAATGCATTTCACAGAGCTTGCTTGAGATTGCCAAAACCAAAAATCATTGAGAACGGCCAGGAAACATACCATGACCCTGAACCGGTTGCTTTTTTACATCGGACCTAAATGTCTTGAAAATGCTCAATGGCGACATTATTTCCCTTCGGCAACCAGGAACGCATTCACTCTCAGGCCAAGTGGCAATCGGGTGTCTGGTTCGAGTTCAACCAGGACTTCCAGGATTTTGGTGTCTACGCGTTCGGTTGGTTCTTCGGTCCGAATGTTTTTCTTCCCCAGGATTTGCCCGACCTGGACGACCTTCCCGTAAAATTGCTTCTCGCCAAACGCATCTGCCGTAACATAGGCTTTTTGCCCGAGTTTGACTTTGGCCACATCCGATTCATCAATATCAACCCGCACACGCTGGGCCAGCCGATCTGAAATGGTCACAATCGGGTTTGGATTGGTGTCGGAAACACTTTCGCCAATGTGCAGATGTTTGCGAAGCACAATTCCAGAAATCGGGGAGCGAATAATCGTCTTGGCCAGTCGCGCCTGGGCTTCCTGCACTTCGGCCTGAGCAAGTTGGACTTCAGCTTCGGCGCGAGCCAGATCTTCAGCCCGAGTTTGGGTTTCGATGAGGTTCATCCGTTCGCGAAGGGCTTCGAGCCGGGCCTGGGCCACCTGATAGTTTCGATCCAGCGTGTCTACGTCGTGGCGAGCAATAAACCCTTCAGCGAGGAGCTTTTGTTTGCGTTCGTACTCAAGTCTGGCATTCGCAACCTGAGCCTCGGCTTCGCGAACGTTGGCCTGGGCTTCGCGGCGCTCTTCAGTGCGTGAACCATTTTTGAGCTTGAGCAATTCGGCCTCACGAATCTTGAGCCGGGCCTGGGCCGAAGCCACCAGCGCTACAAAATCAGCGTTCTCAAGTTCGGCCAGCACCTGACCTTTTTCGATCACATCACCTTCTTCGACCAGCACGGATTTCAATTTTCCGCTGACTTGCGAACTAATTTTGATTTCTTCAGAACGTGGTTCAATCCGTCCCGAGCCTGGAACGAGATTGGTAGGTGATTTTTCTTTGGTGGTCGCCGCGGCTTCAAAAGCTTTTCCAGGTTCAACCAGTTTTACGGCATACCCGGTTAAGGCCAGACTGCCGACCATCGCCACTGAAACCATCGCTACAAAAAAATTCTTTCGCATAATTTTCTCCGTTTCTGGTGCATTGTGCTGGGTACCTGACCATGATTTCCCAGATACCTGACAATGCGAATGAACTGATTGAAAAAATTGTCTTTCTATAAACCCTGAACCCCGAACCCTGAACCCTGGTTTGAGTGTGCTGCGACTGTCACCAATTTCTGAGTTGGCAATTCCTTGAGTTTGCCGTCTTCAATTCGAACCATTCGGTCCGCATAATGCAAAATCCGATTATCGTGGGTCACAATGACCACCGCGCGTCCACGTTCGTGGGCCAGTTCGCGCAACATTTCCATCACGGTTTGGCCGCTGGTGCTATCGAGCGCCGCCGTGGGTTCGTCTGCCAGAATGATATCTGGATCTCCGGCCAGGGCACGGGCAATGGCGACGCGCTGTTTCTGTCCTCCAGAAAGATCAGCCGGATACGAATACAATTTGTCAGCCAGGCCAACCCGTTCGAGCAATTCCTGGGAAATCCGGCGTGCTTTGCTGCCACGAATCCCTTTCAGATCGAGGGCGACCTCTACGTTTTCACCTACATTTAAGGCCGGGAACAAATTGAACCCTTGAAAAATGAATCCAATGTGTGACCGACGCACTTTTGGAAGCAGGGAATCAGATAAAGCCGACACGTTCTGACCTTTGATCCAGATACGCCCAGAGGTCGGCGTCAAAATACAACCCATAATTGACAAAAGTGTCGTTTTTCCACTTCCAGACGGCCCCATCATCAACACCAGCTCGCCTGGAACCACCTTCATTGAGACTTCGTGGAGCGCGTGAACGGCACTGGCGCCGCTCGAATAGGTTTTCGTGATGTGTTCAACTGAAATTGCGTGTTGCATATATTTTTTAGGGTTCGGGGTTCGGGGTTCGGGGTTCGGGGTTCGGGGTTCGGGGTTCGGGGTTCGGGGTTCGGGGTTCGGGGTTTTCGAAGGTAGTCATTCTCTTCAGCCCTGAGTCCAGGAGTTTTTCAACCCTTAAAAACCATGGCTGGATCAATTTGAGTTACTTTCTTAATCGAGACAATCGAAGCCCCAATGCACATCATCAGCGTGAGGACAAACAGACCGAGGCCAACCTGCCAGGGCATAAAAATCGCAGTGACTCCGTTTTGACTGGCCTGGACGACGAGCAAACTGACTGAAATTCCAAGCACATATCCAATGACGGCACTGATGACAGCCTGTTCAATAATGACTCGATAGATATAGCTGTTGTCAGCACCCATGGCCTTGAGAGTGCCATATTCTTTGAGGTGATCAACGGTGGAGGCATAAATTGTCTGAGCGACGACCACCACGCCGACAATCAACCCCAAAATGGCCGCCACAATCACGGTGACACCGGCGCCGGTGCTAAACAGCCAGTAATCTCGGGTCATTTGGCCAAATTCGGCAGCCGTTGAAATATCCACGTCTTTGATTCGCAAACCAAGTTCACGCCTGACCTGCTCGACGTCATATCCAGGCGCAACTTTTACCAGAATGTACTGGGTCTGGTCTTCGCGAAAATTGGCGTAGTTGAGTGCGTTTTTAAATGAGGTGAAAATGGCCGGAGACGTGGTAAAGGTTCGAATCCCTCGCGTAAACCCAACCACTTTGGCCCGACGATTATTGATTTCAACCACCTGGCCAAGACGAGTCACTCCCAGTTTTTCTTGATAGAGTTCGTCAATGATGATGGTGTCATCCGCTTTCAGGTCTTCGATTTGACCAGCAGTGAGATTCCACGGGCCGCCGAGTGGGCGATCCGGGTTGAACCCAAGCACCATTCCGCCTTCATTTGAACCATCCGGGCGTTTCCAATCAATGAATTGCAGAATGAATTTCTCGGCCCACTGAACGCCTGGCACCGCACGTGCCTGATAGAGCTTGCGTTCGCTAAACACAACGCCAACTTCGATATAGGGAACATCCTTGGATCGAATCCAAAGGTCAGCTCCTGAATGATGGATGATGTCTGAGGTAGCCCGGCTAAACCCAACCAGCAACCCAATTTGAATCGCCACCAGAATAACGGCAAACACCACACCTGTCAGAGTCACGCCAAACCGAACCTTATCGTGGATTAAGTTGCGCCAGGAGAGCCGTCTCATTCGGAAGTACCTCGTTCGTTTAACGCAAAAAAGATGCTTAACGGCGTTAAGCAACAGGCAAAAAAATCAGGCTTTTAAGCCATTGACCAGAGTATCAATCAGATGGGTAATGAGTTGTTCGCGATCTACCCATGGAAAATCCTGATGATCAATCAAGAGCACCACCAGCCCGTGAATCGCGGCCCAAATCGTTTGACTGGCCGTGGCCACATCAACCGGGCGGAACGCCTTCTGGTCAATACACGCCTGAACGATCCCAACCAGATAGCTGAAAGCTTCGTGCCCAAGGGATTGTTCAAAGGGGAATCGCTTCTCAAAATCACAATTGTGGTTCATCCCGCTGAAAACCACTTTGTAGTGATTAGGGTGTGACAAACCAAAGTCAATATAGATGCGCAGACCACGTTTCAGAGCCGAAACCGGATCCGGTTCCAATTCGCCCAGTTTGCTGTAGGACTGAATCAGTTCGCCAAACATTTCCTGGCAAATGCCATAGAGGAGTTCGGCTTTATCCTGAAAATAGAGATAGATCGTGGTTGGAGTGTATTCGATCTTTTCGGCAATCTTGCGCATGGAAACATTGTCATAGCCTTCAACCGCAAACAGTTCGCGGGCGGCGTCCAGGATTTCCTGGCGCAAAGATTCTTTTTCACGTTGCCGACGTTCTTTCACACCCATATCGAGTTCAACTTCTTCAAAACAATTCGAAAAACAAAGAAAATTTACTTAACAGCGTTAAGTATACTTTTTTTGACTTGAGTGTCAACTACAAAATGAACGAACAAGAGCGAGTAGCGAGATAGCAAGTAGCGAGTAGTTTTAAACCAAAACCAAAACTTTATGCACTTTCACAAAACTGAAATGATGTCCAATTACAGATTTCTTGTCCTGGGTTGGCTACTCGCTATCTCGCTACTCGCTATCTCGCTACTCGCTCTTGTTCGCTACTGGCTTTTTTTCTGATGTAACATCCTGTTTACGTGGGCTCCGTACCACACCAAACGCCTCCCAAGCGTTCCTTTCCAACCGGCAACCACCTTTTCCAACCCAAGGAGGTCATTATGTCAAACGTTGCCGCCAGACCGACACCACCGACAACAACCTGCCCACGTTGTGGTTCACTTCAACCCCTTTCCCAACCCTGTCCACACTGTCAGACGTCACCCGAATCAGTTCCTCAACCTGTTCAATCGAAATTGGTGGCCAATGCCCTGATCATTCTGGCCGGAGTTCTGTTTCTCTGTGCCACGGCGCTGCTGATTTCCAAACCTGGAATCCAGTTTCTGGGATTCTACCTGGCAGCGGGAATTGGTGTCTGCCTCGGAAATATCTGGCTACGCTATCGCCGGGAAGGCGGTCAAAGCCCCAAACTCGATTTCAAAGACCCATATTTAATTGCCTATCTTCGTGGAGGAGAGGCTGAAACCCTCCGACTGGCCGCGATTGAATTGCTCCGCCGAGGGTTGCTGGTCGAACGTGAAACAACTTTTCTGGTCACTGCTGCTCCCGAGACCCCATCCAAAGCCGAAGCGCCGCTTGAAGCTTCTTTGCTGGTCTGGTTTCAAACTCCAAATGTCGCCAATTCGATTTTCAAGGATGCAAAACCAAAAAACAGTTGCCTCTATTTGAAAGACTGGCTGAAACAACTTGGATTGCTTCCGGATGAACATATCACGCGGGCCCGCCGCCTTCGGTTTGGGATTTCACTTTGTATCCTGATTGGGCTGGCGGCGATAAAAATTGGCTATGCCCTCTCAACCGGGCATCTCAACATCCTGTTTTTGATACTCCTGGCGATTGGATTTTCGGTTGTGTTGGCCCTCACCTCGTTTCCGCGAAGAACACGCCTTGGCGATACGGTTTTAAACGACCTTCAAAAACTCTATCAACCAGTTTGGTTTGAGAACCAATCGGTCAACCCGCTTCCCAACAACCAGCTTCCTGATCTGAGCGACCATGTAACCTCACTTGCGGCGGTTTATGGGTTAGCAGCCCTTCCGCCCACCAGCCTGGACCTGGCTCAAAAACATTACCCGTTGGCGGTTGCAAACCCATCAACCACCAGTTGCAGCAGTTGGAGTTCATCAGGTGGTGGCAGTTGTGGTGGGGTGAGTAGTTGCAGCAGTGGTGGTAGTAGTTGCGGTGGTGGAAGCAGTTGTGGTGGCGGCAGTAGCTGCGGTGGCGGTGGATGTGGTGGCTGCGGTGGAGGGTAGAACAAACCATCCTGGGGCTGAGGGCTGAAAAAGATGAACTGAATAATTTTCCCCAGTCTCTCACCCCACTCACTCTTTATTTATGGAAGCCTCGCATTAGAAAACAGCCAGGTAATTCAATCAACTCAATTTATTGAACTACTGACTACTGACTACTGACTACTGACTACAAACTGGTATGAAACCACATCGTGTTGGCCTTGGCTGGAGACCTAAATTAGCTCCTGAAATACTTGGAAACCTCGACCAGATTGATGTGGTCGAGGTCATTGCCGATGATTATTTTTCGGCGCCAAAGGTTGATATTCGGGCCCTGCGAACACTGGCGGCTCAGGTGCCGGTTGTCCTGCACGGGGTTTCACTTGGAATGGCTTCGATTGCGCCAGTTGAACCCAGACGACTTGACCAGATGGCCCGGCTGGTCAATGAACTTGAGCCCGAATTCTGGTCCGAACATCTGGCGTTTGTTCGGGCCGGAGGCGTCGAAATTGGTCATCTGGCGGCGCCTCCACGAACCGGAGCCAACATTGAAGGCACGCTGGCCAATCTGGAACAGGCACGCCGGGTTGTTGGCACCGCACCGCTCGTGGAAAACATCGCCACTCTGATTGATCCTCCTGGCAGCCAGATGACCGAAGTCGAATGGCTCAACGGCATCCTTTCCCAAACCCAAAACGGGATGCTCCTGGATTTGCACAACCTGTATGCCAATGCAGTCAACTTTGACTTCGACCCGGTCGAGGCCCTGCACCAGCTTCCGCTTGAACGAGTTCGTAGCATTCACCTGGCTGGAGGACGATGGATTTCAGCAAATAAAACCAGGGGGCGAAGACTCCTGGACGATCATCTTCACGATGTTCCCGAAGCGGTATATGCTCTGCTCACCGAAGTTGCCAGACGAACCTGTCACCCGCTCACGGTTTTGCTTGAGCGTGATGGGGCATTTCCACCTTTTACCGTGCTACTCGAACAGCTTCGACAAGCCCGACAGGCCCTCCGTTTGGGCCGTAACGCAAATCTGAGTGAAGACAGTTAGTGATTAGTGGTTAGTGGTTAGTTATTATAGCCTTTCAGGTGCGACACGAAGTCGCACCTGAAAATCTATAGTTCTTCTCCGAAAGTATTGATTTCTAACCACTAACCACTAATCACTAATCACTTTCTTCATTTTTCATTCCCAATTCTTCATTCTGCTATGTCCAGTGAACACTTCGAAGCTTTTGTCGCTCGACTGTATGCCGATACCAGTTATTGCGAATTGTTTCTGTCCAATCCGCAGCAGGTAGCCCGGCAGGCAGGGTTATCTGAAACGGAGATCGCAGCACTTGACCAGATTGATTTGGTGGGCCTGGATATTGCCTGTCAGAGTTTTGCCCGAAAGCGAGATCAAAAAGCCAGACATCAGCCAAAATTATCCAGGTGGCGAAAATTGCTTCAGAAAGTGATTGCCTGGTTTGGGTGAGGAAGCAACATAAGAGCTATTATCAGATGCAAATTATTTCCTTGACACTTTTAGGAAATGCTTTTGAATTTTCTTTTCTACCCACACGCTCTCCTGATTGACTCAATGAAGCTTATGTCATTTCAAATTTTTGCTCAGCGCCCAGCCCAAAGATGCGACGTTTGCCATCAGTCAGATTGTTTTGACCCGATTACCTGTCGGTGTAGCCGCTGTCAGCCAATCATTGACCAGGGTATGACTTCGAAAGTGGCTGTTCATCGGCGTCAACGACCAGTTTCAATCCCGCTCCCCTTTCGATCAGACTGGTTTTTTCAGCCGTACTTTCCCAAATCAATCAAACAGAAAGCATTTGATCCGAAACCAGGACTCCCCTGGTGGAAAGTTGTGCTTCCAGGACTCACCCTGGTTGAAAAACTCGCGTTTTACCTGCTTCTCCTGGCACTGCTTCCCGCCTGGCTGGTGCAACAACGCGTGCAAAATGCAATCACTGCCCGCGCTGTCCTTGGGCAAGTCCTTGTGATGCAAGACACAGCCTGCGACCTGATTACTTTTGATAACTACACTGACAATCATCTGTACTACCCGGTCATTCAAATCCAGGGATGCAGGCATGTCAACGAGACTCCCTCGGAAGAAATCAACCGCAAAATGGGGATTTACAATGGTTATCGGTTGATTTGGAAAGCCCGAAAAAAAACCGATTCCGAGCCTTCCAGTTTTACCGCCGTCATGGTGCCGTTGGTTCAAACCGGAATGTTCCGAACCGGAGATGACTGCTTTTATATTGATGAATATGGAGTTATGAGACATTCAGGGAGTCCAGCGGTTATTCCAAACCGTTTGAGCCCGGTGTGTGAGCGAGATTTCAGCCTGTTTGGTTCGTGGTTTCATCCTGTCCGATACTAACCTTCTGATGAAAATTCAGTCTCCCCACTTTGCGTATGCTCTTCACACTGCGACTTGCCGATCATTCAGACGTGTCACTCCTGCAGAAATTGATCCCGCTTTCGGTTCGTGAACTCAGCCGGGATGTCTACACCGCTGATCAAATTGAAAGCGCCATCGTCCACATTTTTGGCGTTGATACCCAACTCATTGACGATCAAACCTATTTTGTAGTGGAAGCCAGCGGCGTAATTGTCGGTTGCGGTGGCTGGAGCAAACGCAAGACGCTCTTTGGCGGAGACCAGACCAAAAGCCGCCACGGTTGATTCCCGGCTTGATCCAGCCGTTGAAGCCGCCCGGATTCGGGCATTTTTTGTTCATCCAGACTGGAAGCGCCAGGGTATCGGTCGTCTGATTATCAATGCCTGTGAATCAGCCGCTGTTCAGGCTGGGTTTCGACGCTTTGAACTGGTGGCAACGCTTCCCGGCGAGCCATTGTATGCGGCGATGAGGTATTGCGTTACCAATCGGTTTGAGATTCCAATGCCAGATGGCAATTCCCTGCCAGCTTCACGCATGATCAAAAAATTGTAAGTACGCTATGGCTCAAATCTTCATTGAAGGCTATACACTTGACGAGGTTTTTCATTTTCCGCTGCCTGATCTTGAAGCTTTGATTTTTACCGGCGAGCCAATCGAATTGAAGATTGGATCGGCCAAAATCCTGGCTCAATTTCAGAAAACAGAGTGTACATTGACGCTTGAACTGGCCCACATTGATGGTGGAGGCGAAGGCGTTCTCCTGACACTCGCCCTCCTGGTCGAAAAATATGCACAACTGACCAACCTGACGCAAATACACTGGATCGTCCATGCCGTTCACTGTGCCAAACCAAATCTAAAACTCCAGCGGATGCTCATTCGGAAAGGTTTTCAAATCAAAGAAATGGAAGGGTTTGGTTTGGTCTATTTTCGAAACCAAATGTTAGGTTCCCATGGAGAAAATTGAACTACCTAAAAAACCAAAACTGAAAGCCGACGCGATACCAGCCGCGCCCTGGCCGCCAGCGCCGAAATACTATTCTGGCGGATTTGAAGCCACACCCCATCCAACCACGGGAGTCATCACCTGGAACATCAACACCACGTGCAATTACCGCTGTAGCTATTGCACACAACGGTTTCTGGACAATCGTGCCCGCTGGGCGCGAGACACACAGGCTTTTTTGGAAGGCTTCGCGCGATTGCCGGGACAATGGGAAGTCAAACTTTCGGGGGGCGAACCCTTTTTGCATCCGACGCTGTTGGAAATTGTGGCTGGACTTCAACGTCTGGGACATCTGGTCAGCGTAGTGACCAATTTTTCAGCAACAGAGGAAAAACTCCTGGCTTTCCTGCACGCCGCCGGAACGGCATTGCGGGTATTTTCGGCCAGTCTGCATCTTGAATATGTCTGCGATCAGACGTTACTGGTTCAATTTACAGAAAAAGCCAGACTGGTTCAGGAGCGGTTACCCGAAAGCGCATCCTTGAACATCACCTGTGTCGCCACCCGTGATACCCTTTCAAAACTGGCTGAACTGGCCAGGTGGTTCGCCAATCAGGGTCTCAGGTTTAAAATTCAACCTGAAAAACAAAACCGGGATGTGATTGAGTACACGCCGGAAGAGCAACAGCACCTGGTCCAGCTTGGGGGGCATAACGGGCTTGGAAAAATCGCCTGGTCATTTCAAGGCCGACCGTGCTGGGCTGGGGCGTGTTCCTTCACGCTCGATGATCTGGGGAATGCCTGGCGCTGTTATCCCGCCCGTCGGTTTCGTACCCAGTATCTCGGGAATTTTCTGACACCTGCCTTTGTCCTTGCTGAGGGACCATCTCCCTGTTTATATGCTTATTGCAATTGCACCGTTCCTATTGAGCGGGGAATGATGCCTACAACTGAGGGAGAAATTTTTCATGGCGATGAAATTTAAGACATTTCGAAACATCCTGATCGGTGGAGTTCTGATTTCCGTGGCCGGAATAGGTGCCTGTACAGTCATTAGTTTTTACTTTCTCGGTAGCCGACCAGCCCCCTCAGCCCCAGTGGCACCAGCGGCCCCGAGCGCGCCACCAGCACCGGTTGCGCCACCAATTGGCCAGCCCCCCAATGCCCCAACGCCACCGGCACCACCAGCCATTCCACTTGCTCCTGGCGCCCGCCGAATGGATCAACTCATCATCGAACAGCTTTCCAAACCCGTTTCCGGCGATAAAATTAAAGATGCCTTCAACCGTGAACCGTTTAAAGTCAACTTTTATCGGGATGGCACTGAGCCTCACTGGTCACGGCTTAAAATTGACTACAATCGGAATGAAAAATGGGATGAAAAGTGGGATCTCGAACAAGGTCAACCGGTCAAACGCCATGTCGCCAGTCAGGATGATGAGCAATATGACCAGGAATACCGCTGGGTTGGCGGTAAATGGGAACTCAAAACGAAATAACCGAATACAATTTGGAGTGCGATGACCTGTCATCGCTTTGGATTCCAGCGACTTGTCGCTAATTGGCCGAGTTTTGCTATAGATTTTCAGAATAAGAAACCACGGAATACACGGAATACACGGAAAATAAAACCAAATTTTTCAATAGTTTCTGAGATTTCCCACAATAGAAACTCAGGAAATATTTATCTGAAAAGCTATAGATTCCGAATGCAACCGACCTTTCCACGATTATCACGTTGCAGGAATGCTCCTGCTTGACAGTAGAACTTGTTCGGTGGAATGGTTTGCTGCCTTCGCTTCCCCTTCCAGCCTGAATACCGGCATTCGCCACAATCCTCAAAACACGATCAATATCAATTTTTTTGGAGACCCCTATGCTCAAAGAGTTTAAAGAATTTGCCATGCGTGGAAATGTGCTCGACATGGCTATTGGTATCATCATCGGAGGCGCCTTCGGCAAAATCGTGACTTCGTTTGTGGGCGATATTTTAATGCCACCGATTAGCAAGATTTTAGGAAATATTGATTTTTCAAATAAATTCATCAACCTCTCAGATAAACCAGCCGCCACCCTGGCTGAAGCCAAGGCGGCGGGACTGGTCACAATTAACTATGGTCTGTTTTTCAACACCATTCTTGATTTCTTGATCGTTGCGTTTGCCATTTTTTTGCTCATCAAACAGGTCAATCGGTTTAAGAAAGCAGAAGAACCAGCACCTCCAGCAACGAAAGATTGTACATACTGCTGCTCACCAATTCCGGTCAATGCCGTTCGGTGTCCACAATGCACGTCCCAGTTAAATGCCGCGTGAGTCAAATCATCCAAAACCTGGGCACAGCGTTCACTGTGCCCAATCGTTTTTCCAACGGCAGAATCGGCTTTCAGCCGGACCATAAAATGTGCAGTTGATTCAACACTCAAACATTGCCAAACCTGCCTCATGTGCTGTTATTATCTATGTTTCCATCTGCACCTGAGCGTCGGTTGCTTGTCCTCATTTATATTTTAACAAAGTACTATTTTCATGAATCAACGGAAGCCTTTTCCCACCATCAGTCCTGAAGATTGGGCAGCAACCCCCCCGGCGGTTCGAGAGTTGCTCGACCATTTCGTCCAGATTGCAACTGAAATCGAACTGGTCCGAACCCGGGCCGCTTCTCACGATGATCCAGACCTGACCCATCACGAAGTCCATGCCACGATGGGAAACCCGATTGCCAAACTGGTTGTCCTGGCACCAAACCGGGCCATGGTCTACAGTTTTCCAATCTTCAAAAAAGAAGTCTTTATTGGCCGCATTGACCGCCGAAGCGCTTCGGAACCCGATATTGATTTGTCGGAATTTGACATCAAAACCCGAGTCTCCCGCCGCCATGCCCGAATTTTTTGTGAAGATAACAGCTTCTATATTGAAGATTTGGGCAGCGTCAATGGAACCGTCATCAACGATTCACGCAAACTACGCCCCAATACCCCCTACAAGCTCAACGACCAGGATGAAATCCGGGTCGGCAGCAGCATCTCGCTGATGCTTCGAACCGAGCCAACCACGGTTGAGTAGGCGGGTTCCGCGCTTCCAGGTTCGGGAAAAGGACAAAAAGGATGAAAGGGACGAAAAGGACATAAATTCGAAAACCCCGAACCCCGAACCCCGAACCCCGAACCCCGAACCCCGAACCCCGAACCCTATTTTCTCAGTCCAACCCAAATTTCTGAATTCGATAGAGCAATGTATCCCGCGTCATATGCAAATAGCGGGCGGTGTGCGTCCGGTTTCCGTTGTGTTTGGCCAGTGCCTGACGCAGGATTTCTTTTTCCATGACTTCAAGGTCCAATCCCGAATCCGGCAAAGAAAACGGCAACTCACCTGATCCGGCAGTGACCTGGAGGATTTCCTCAGGGAGATCCTGAGGCTGGATGATTTCACTGGCGGCCAGGATCCCCAACCGTTCAATTGTGTTTTTGAGTTCCCGGACATTCCCTGGCCACGCGTATTGCTGAAAAATCCGAAAGACTTCTGGTGAAAATCGAAGCGTGGTTCGACCATAGCGAGTTCCAGCTTCGATCAGAAATCGGTTGGCCAGGAGCGGAATGTCTTCTTTTCGTTCGCGTAACGGAGGGAGCTTGACGGGTATCACATTGAGCCGGAAGAACAGGTCTTCGCGAAATTTTCCTTCGGCCACCATTTTGGAAAGGTCACGATTGGTGGCGGCAATCACTCTGACATCAACCCGGCGCGGCTGGGTCTCGCCAAGTTTGGTAAATTCCCCTTCCTGCAAGATTCGAAGCAACTTTGGCTGGAGCAGCAGTGGCACCTCGCCAACTTCGTCCAGAAAAACCGTCCCGCTATTGGCTTCTTCAAACAGTCCCCGCTGATCGGTCATCGCTCCGGTAAACGAGCCTCTCTTGTGCCCAAAAAGCGTTGATTCCATCAAGTTTTCCGGGATGGTCCCGCAATCAATCGTGACAAATGAAGCCTTTTTCCGGGCACTGTGTTGATGAATCGCTTTGGCAACGAGCTCCTTGCCAGTCCCGCTTTCGCCCAGGATGAGCACCGCCACTTCAGTTCGGGAAACACGTTCCAGGATATGAAATAAGTCCTGCATCCGCTTTGAGGTACCAATGATGGCGCCAAACTGAAGCCGCTCTTCAACCAGAGCGCGCAACTTTCGGTTTTCATCTTCGAGTTCAGTCACTTTACTGACCCGGTCCAGCGTGAGCCGCAGTTGATCCATCTCCACGGGTTTGGTCAGGAAATCAGAAGCACCGGCTTTCATGGCATTGACCGCCGTGGCGACGTCCCCAAACGCAGTAATCAGGATGACTGGCGTATCGGGCGAAATGGCTTTGATTTTTTGCATCAGTTCGAGGCCGTTTAATTCGGGCATCGAAAAATCAGCCAGCACTAGGTCGGGGTGCTCTGAAAGAAAAAGTTCCAGTCCACGGGCTCCATGTTCGGCAGTGGAAACCTGATACCCAAATTCCTTGAGCCGAAAAGCCATCACCTGGCGAAACGAAGCTTCATCATCAACAAAAAGAATGTGTTTCATAGGATTGGGGGTTCGGGGTTCAGGGTTCAGGGTTCAGGGTTCAGGGTTCAGGGTTCAGGCAAAACAGAAAAGGACATAAAGGACAAAAAGGACGAAAAGGACATAAATTCGAAAACCCGGAACCCTGACAAGGTGACAAGATGACAGGGTGACAGGGTGACAAGGTGATTTTTTTCATCCCTCATCCCTTCCGAAAACCCTGAACCCCGAACCCTGAACCCTGAACCCTATTGTATCGGCAGACTCACGACAAATTCACTGCCAAGGCCAGTGACGTCTACCAACTTCAGGTCTCCGCCATGCTGTTTGACAAGCTGATAGGCAATCGCGAGCCCGAGCCCGGTGCCGTCAGGCTTGGTCGTCACAAAGGGTTCAAAGATAGAGTCACGGGCCTGGGGTGGAACACCAGAGCCATAATCACGAATCGAAATTTCAATCATATCTGGCACGGTGCGGGTTTTTACCTCGACGGTTCCGCCTTGAGGTTGGGCCTGAATGGCATTGAGCACCAGATTGAGGAACACCTGTTTCATTTGCTCATCGTCAACCAGCAGGTGAGGCAGCGTTTCAACCAGATCGGTGACAAACACCACATTTCGTTTCTGAGCCTGGGGCGAAGCAAACATCAAAACCGTTGAAATCAGAGTATTGATTGAAATCGGTTTTTTCTCAGGTGGTCGAGGTCGGGAAAATCTCAGAAAATCTGAAACGAGGGTGTTGAGTCGTTCAAGTTCGGTTTCAACAACCGTTACAAACTCGCGGCGTGGATTATCAGCCGGTACGGCTTCGGCCACAATCTCAAAGGCGCCTTTGATCGCGGCCAGTGGATTGCGAATTTCGTGCGCAACGGAAGCCGCCATTTCCCCAAGTGAATTGAGCCGGGCCGTATGGAGCAAGAGATTCACGGTTTCACGCAATTCCCGATAGGCACGACTGAGGTCGAGCGAAGCCTGTTCAAGTTTGGCTACCTGGCGCCGTTCGGCATTGCTCAAGAGTCCAGTCGCGATGCCGACCACTTGAAACATCACCGCTTCGACCACTTGATTGACGACAATTTTTTCTGATTCGTGGCGATGCCCTGAAAGATGAGACAAATACAAACCAGCGGCAAAGACCGAACACAACACACTCCCTTTGAGTCCAAACCGATAGGCGGCAAAGATAATCGGGAGATAATACAGCCGTTGTGAAATCTCGTGGAGCAGCACACTGGCGGCCTGCATACTTGCAAAGTGAAAAAGCGTGATCAGGACCACGCTTAACGGAATGAACACGATTTCAACACGGGTGCGGGTCAGTTCAATTGGCATGGGGCGCAAGCGACTCGTCTGAAGTTCGGGTTGGGGAAGTTGAAATACTGGTGGCTTTACTGTCGGGTGTCAAAGATGAACCAGGGGGCGGCAATTTTTCAATCAATTGATTCATCCGGTCAGCCTGATGCTGAATTTGTCGAATGAGTTCAACCGTTTCACGCGTGACAGGAAAGCCTTCTTTGGCTGGCAGCATCCGGGTATAGCCGTAAATGAGCAGCAAAGGCGAAGCAACTTCTTGATGAAATGTGTCGAGTGTCGCCTGTAAACTCTGCATCTGCTGCCGCCGCCGGTTACTCAACCACAGGACAAATCCAGTGGTGGTCGTCGTGATCACGACCAGGCAGCGCAACAAACACTGAGGCATGGTGCCCAGCACCGCATTTTCAGCGCAGTGCGGGCAACAATATCCGCCAAAAATGCCCATATTCATCACGGCATCCAGCGCCCAGATTCCGCCGCCCAACGCAATCCCAATCCAGACTTCTTTGTAGTTTTTCAACATAAGCCACCCCAGGAAGAATGAAGAATGGAAAAAGTGGCTAGTGATTAGTGGTTAGGGACCCAGAAGAAAATAAAATCCCACTGAAATCGGGTTCAGGGTTCAGGGTTCAGGGTTTCGGCGATGAGTTGACTGATCCGACTCAAGATGAAGACTGGGGAACTGGCGGGTACCACTCAACGTGGAGTATCTGGCCCTAGAAATCAATGCTTTCCAAGAACCAAGAACCAAGAACCAAGAACCAAGAACCAGGATCTAACCACTAACCACTAACCACTAACCACTTTCTTCATTCTCAAAAAAGTCCCCACCGTTTAAACCGAAACCGAACAAACACGTTGGTGGAAATTGGATTATTGCCATAGACGGGGTTCAATGCCGAGGGAATGGCGTGAAAACTGATCGAGCCGCCGACGCCGATTTGTAAATCCCCCGGAACTGGCAGGTTTTGAACGCCGCCAATGGTAAAGCGATTGATTCGAAAGATCTCAGGATTGCCTTCGTCGTGATGAACCGGGGTCCGAGCGGGGCGGTGCTCATCATTTTCACCAACAAACAATTCATCTTTTTCGACATTTTCATAGCGCCAGAAAATGCTCTGCTGTTCTTTGC
The DNA here is from genome assembly GCA_016208495.1 of Acidobacteriota bacterium. Lineage (NCBI taxonomy): Bacteria > Pseudomonadati > Acidobacteriota > Acidobacteriota bacterium. Next base: position 30,968 of record JACQXX010000043.1, read on the forward strand.
GAACATAGGTCGCTTCATACAAGAACGCATTGGTGCCATATCCGTCAAATCGAGGATTGCGTTTTTCGTTGCGTCCCCAGACAAAAGCGGAGGCCAGATAGGAACCGTTTGAAAACGGGTGGTTATACAACACCGATGCCGTGTAGCGATGGATATTGGTTCCAGCTTCGAGTGCTTCGGGTTCGCGCAGATGGCCATAAGAAAATTGCATGGACAGATTTTTGTGCGGATTGACCGAAAACCGGGTTGACCAGGAATCAAACTTCGGCTGGTCAATGTTCCAGCGGTTTTCATCGGGTTCAGCGCCGGTAAAAATCGAACTTTCCAGTTTCCATTTTTCCGTTCCCAGGCCAAGGGTGAAAACACCTGCCGCAATATGAGTTGAATCCTGCCAGTGGTGGCTGAGCGGCGCTTCGGGGTTATCCATCGCCGAAAGCCGGTGTGGAAAGGCTGATGGGCCAAGGGCGGGTTCACCGACTGGCGCGGCATACAGCGAAAGCACCAGGTTTTTAGTAATCGGAGCGCTATAGGCCAGTGCCAGTTCCATAATTAAATCATGGGGATGCTGGCGATCAACCAGTGGATTTCCGCGATTGCTTTCCCCAGTCTGGAACAACAGTGGATACCCGGCTCGGCCAACCGTGATCGGATCAAACGAGAACATTCCCCGAATCATCAACACGCCGTTTCCATTGTCGGTCAGCCCCTTCACTTCGCGCTGGGCCGACGCCATAAACCAGTTGGCACTGTAGAATTTTGAATCTCCGCGTGGACCGGTGTGGTTGCTGTAGGTCGTAAACGCATAGGGGTGATACATCAACATCCAGTCGCCAACGTCCTTCATTTTGGCATACATCGCGGTATTTTCCGGGAGCCACGATGTTCCAGAGCCCTGACGAAACATGGTGCCCACGGCAAAGGAGGACGGCATGCTGTCCATCGGCGCCAGTTTGACTTCGGCTGAATCAATCCCGGCATAGGCACCACGACCGGCGTGCCATCCGTCATAACATTCGCCGCAGACACCATCTTCATCTTTGGTCTTTTTGGTTGGAGTGCCGGTTCCATTCTTCTTTGTGTTGAGGGCTTCGACCAGTTTTTCACCACAACCACATTCGCCTTCATAGGCACAGGAATCACACCCACCTTTGATGCAACACACATAGCGACCTTCGGCCACCAGCGTCCGTTTGGCCTGATTTAACATCGAACGGGCTTCGGTCAGGTGCTGATGCGAAGGTGCTGGTGCTGCGGCTGGTTGAACAGATTCAGTTGCTGGTTGCGGGGCTTCCGGTTCAACTGGTTTGGGTTCTGGTTTGACCTCAATCGCCGCGACGGGTTGAACCAGAGTTGGGAGCAACTGGACCTTTTCGGCAGTAACACCCTTTAAACTCCCCTTGCCCGATTGCCAGCCTTCCATGCATTCGCCACAGGCGCCTTTGCCTTGCAGGACATTGACGGCACACAGGCACGTTCCAGAAATTTTGGCGCACATATCACAGGCCGGTTTGATACAGCATGCATATTTGCCACCAGTGATCAATTCAGCCTTGGCTGTGTCCATTTTGGTCCGCGTCTCTTTGAGGAGTTTTGTCGCCGCCGATTTTTTGCGGAATTTCTTTTTGGTTGGATGAGCCTGAGTCGGGGTATCAACCACTGTCAGCCCAGCCAGCAATCCAAGAAAAACAATGAGCGTGAAAACAATTCGGTCAAATCGCATAGGAAAATACCTTTAGGTGACAGGGTTCGGGGTTCAGGGTTCAGGGTTCAGGGTTCAGGGTTCAGGGTTCAGGGTTCAGGGTTCAGGGTTCAGGGTTCAGGGTTCAGGGTTCAGGGTTCAGGGTTCAGGGTTCAGGGTTCAGGGTTCAGGGTCTTCGAATTTTTCAGGGTTCAGGGTTCAGGGTTCAGGGTTCAGGGTCTTCGAATTTATGTCCTTTTCGTCCTTTATGTCCTTTATGTCCTTTTCCGTTGTTCTCAACCCCTGAACCCTGAACCCTGAACCCGATTACTCGGCTTTCACTTCAAACACAAACTCGGCTCGTGAAACTTTGCCGTTGCGTTGGAATTCAAAAAATCCCCGATAAAGCCCTGGTTTAGGTGGGCGAACCAGAAACGTAATTGAACCATTTTTGCCGTTGGTCGCATCGCGTTCATCCGGGTGCGAATGGACAAAAGTCTGGCTGTCTTGATTGATCATAATCAGGTGGCCCATTGCGCCCAGATATGGTTCGACATCGGTTACCTTCTCACCGGTCGGCTTATTGAGCAAAAAGGTGAGCAACGAAGTTTTTCGAGCCGGGACAATATTGGCGTCCTGACGCGACACTTTCACACCATCAACCGTCATTTCGGTTTGTTTGGTTTGTTCGAGGGTAATTGGCTTCACTTCAGGTTTTCCCTTGCCTTCAACTTTGACATTGGCCAGCAACACCTGACTGCCAGCCCCTTTCGGCGCCACATCGGCAAAAAGTTGATACTCACCAGGAGTTGGGAAAACAAAGTCCTTATAGATAAATGAGCCGTCAGGCTGGATAACTGGATGCTCGTGGATATAAAACCCAAGATCTTTGCGGACCACAATCATGTGCAGGTATTTTTCGTGGGCAATATCAAACTGCTTAATTTGAACCGTTTCCCGCTTGCCAGTCAGTTTCCCGGTGGCATCAGCCGTTTCCAGGTTTCCAAACACCTTGAGTTTGAGCGTGGTTGATTCACCGGCTTTGACTTTTCCAGGCTCGGTTTTGAGTTCGACGCGATACGGTTTTGGACGGGCAACGCGCTTCACCGCAGGATCAAAATCGGCGACAAAGAGTGGAAACTCAGCCACAAACGGTTCACCCCCCGGAGGTGTAATCCGAAGCAAAAGCGTGTAGTCGCCTCCGTGGGCAAAAGTCGGGTGGAGGCCATAATCACCCGGAACGCCTTCAGGGTGGGCAACTTCCTCAACTTTGGGCATTGACGGCATTGACGGCATCGAAACAATTGATTCGATATTGGCTCGTACAATGGCGGCGGGTCCCAAAACCGGGTCTTCTTTGGTGTGATCAACCACACGAAATTCGATTTGTTGCTCTTCTTCAGCCACCAGCCCACCTTCAGGAAGGCGGAGTGAAATCGTGTAATTTCCAAATTTTTTTGATGGCCCTGGCACCATCGTCAAATCCTGGGCAAAAGCGGTTTGGGCCATTATCAGGCTTAACACCAACCCAATCAGGACTACCCATCGGTTTTTCATAACAGTCATCTCCATTGATTCTTTTCAAAGATTGCTGCCTCTGGTTGGGCAAGTGACGTGCCAGTGGATGAATCTGATGTAACTCTATGAAAATGCAGTAGTAAGGAAAATCATACAAGAAACTTCCAGGTCAAACCTTGTGGCATATGCAGCACCGGGTGTGGCATATGCCACAGTACGATGTTTGACTTTTTGTCTGCGGGCAAAGTGAACAAATTTTTCGATTTCAACGTAGCACCCCGCACCTTCCAGTCAAAACCATCCCCAAAAAATAACAATCAGGAACGTGCAAAAGTATGCAGAAATCTTTGCGTTTGCTTTGTTTATGCACTCTTATGGTGCTGGCGACGTTTACCTTTCCGACACTTTCAATACCTTCAATTCAGGCTGGGAGCCCGCTTCCAGCCACGCGTCAGAATCCATTTGAACACGAATTTTCCTTTGATTTTAGCGATGGGCGACAGGGCTGGACGGCTGGTTTTGCCGACAGCACCACGGATGTGATCAATCGCGAGAAGGTCGTTTTTAAACTCAAGAAGCTTCCGAAAAACCTGGGTGAACGGCGAAAAGTGCTCTTCATCGGCGGGACCAACCAGACCGACGACCTGTTTATGTTCATCAAACGGCAGTTGACCGGGCTCAGACCAGACACGATATATTCAATCCAGTTTGACGTCCAGATTGCCTCCAATGCCCCAACCGGCTGTGTCGGGGCTGGTGGTGCTCCGGGAGATGGCGTTTATTTCAAGGTTGGGGCTTCGCCGATTGAACCGGTTGCCGATCCACAAACAACGTTGCTCAACATTGATAAAGGCAACCAGTCTCAAGGCGGCAAAGACGTCATTACGATTGGAACGATTGCGACCACCGGGCCAAACTGTGATTTGAGCACCTACGACTTCAAAACGCTGGGCACTGATGGCGCCAAATTCCAGGCCAAAACCGATGCCAGCGGCAACATCTGGGTTTTACTTGGTACGGATTCAGCGTTTGAAAGTCGAACCGAGCTGTTCTATTCCAAAATCAAAATCCTGCTCAATGAAGCCACTGATGGCCAGTAGTGAAAAAGTGTCAACGCGTTGACAACCATTTAAACAACTGATTATTCAAGCTTTACGTGGGGAAACTCAATCGAGCATCTTTGGGCAAAACCTGATGTAAACTGACTATTCCTCAAACAGAAAACTTGATCAATCCCAGAGCACAGCGTGTACAATCAAACAGTCACGCGGTGCTCTGTGTGTTTTTAAGGAGAGGTTGAAAAACGATATGCAGGTCCTTCCCATCCGGGTTAAGTTCAAACAAGGCATTTCTTCTCAATAAAACTCTTCAGAAAGAAAAAAAGGCTCTGGTTTCGGAAACTGCTCATTCCCGCAACCAGAACCTGACATGGCAGCCTCTCTGAATCAAAATTCACGATAAGAGGACAAACCACGAATTAACCAGAAGGAAAATTACAGAACAATAAAATTATTGGAAGGGCCTGGAATGGCACTGTCTCACCAACCTGGTGGCTATCGGAAAATTGCATACCCGGCTGCCGTTCCAAAACCGGTGGTAATCGCCCGCAGAAACGCATAGCCGATGCTGCGTGATTCCGACCCGCGGATATAGACCACATCGTTGGCCAGCAAAACCGGGTCGGCCACTTTTCGGGTTTCAATGTCCCGGAGTTTAAACACCAGCTCCTGGCGTTCGGTTGAACCCGGTATCCCTCGAAATACACTGATGTTTGATTTCTGGGCCGTAGGGGTGAGTCCCCCGGCCAGGGCAATTGCCTGGGAGAGTGTCACACGCTCACGTGGCGTAAACGAACCAGGTTTGGTCACATTCCCGGTGACATAAATCGTGTCGGCTTCGGGCACACTGATCAAATCTCCATTCACCAACGGCTGGTTGTACTCAGGACGACCTGTCAGTAAATCGGCAAGCTGGATTGTCACAAGTTCGACAGCATCCGAAGTGAGCGCTGTGTCAGATGTGGCACTCACTGGCCGCCGTAAAAGCTGGATTGATTTTCCAGCGGTTTCAGTCAACCCGCCTGCCATTCCCAGGACATCCAGTATTCGTTCAGGTCGTCTCAGCGGATATTTTCCCGCTGTTTTGACCGCACCGACCACCGTGACCGACTGGGATAAAAACTCACTCACGGTGACGCTTAACTCAGGTTGTTTCAAATATTTGGTCAGTTTCTCGCGGATGACTTCGGTCAGCTCGGCTTCAGTTTTCCCACCGGCCTGAATTACCCCGACAAATGGAAGATTGAGATTTCCCAGTTCGCTCACTCGAAAGCGCCCCGACATTTCAGGCTGTTTAAAAATCCGGACATCAACGGTATCACCCGGTCCAATAATGTAATCAGTCTGATCGGACTCTCCTTTATCTACCAAGGCGGCGCCAGTTTGGGCCCAGATTGCATTTCCTGAGTTCCATCCCAACCCCAAAACACACATCAATACCATCACGAATGTCATCACGAATTTTGCTGAGTTCATAAATATCCAACCTCCCACAGTCCAAATTTTGGTCACCTCTTGCTGACAGACCCTGTTCACTAACCTGTTATACAAGCCTGGTGCCATACCGTGCAGGATTGCCTGATTCCAATTTCAAAAGAATTGAACTCAGTCAGGTAACCTTTTGGGTTCCAATTTGATAGCCTCGACAAACCCGGCCTGAACCGGCTTCAAAATTTTTGTATAAAGTCCAAGAATTCAGTGGCGATCTTTGACCCAGCACCAATTTTCAGTCAGAAATCACCAATCATTCTGACACTGGCGGAAAAGCGTCAGCCCATCCATTGAGGGTGGATAAAACACGGCTGTGACTGACTCGAATTTGACGCTTGAAACAAAGTCTTTGAAATCAAAGAAAGGAAAACTGGGGCTGCAGTTCGATCAGTTGTTAATCCGCACGTGAGTCATCCGACGAGTAACACTTTACTGATGACTGATGTGGTGGATAACTGGTCGTTTCAGATGTTTCATCATTTTCTTCCAGGTTTAGGCTTCAAAGACATCACCGAAGTAAGGTAATATCTCGCACCCTTCAATTCTTCTGTATTCATAAAGCTTATGCCAGCACGGATTTTGTACGTCGAAGACGATAAACTGACCCGCGAGATCGGAGTCAACATCCTCAGTAAATCCTTTGAGGTCGAGGGCGTTGCCTCGTCTGAAGCTGCAATTGTCCTGGCTTCTCAGAAAAAATTTGATATCGCAGTGTTAGATGTGAATCTTCCTGGGATGTCGGGAATTCAGCTCATTCCTCATCTCCTGCGGCTGAGTCCTGGAATTTCAATTTTCGTGACTACGGGTGAAAGCACCGTTGAAATGGCGGTTGAAGCAATGAAATGCGGTGCTGAAGATTTCCTCTCCAAACCCTTTGACCTCAATCACCTTCTCAATTTGATCAATGTTGCTGCCGCCCGGCTTGAAGCCACTCCGGCCAGCGGAACCGGTGATCAGTCCAAAGGAAGCGAACTAATTGCCACCTCCCCGGCCATGCAAAAAGTTCTGGCCCATGTCGCAGCGATTGCCCCCTATAACACCACGGTGCTGGTCACAGGCGAAACCGGATCGGGTAAAGAGTTGCTGGTTCGCCGGGTTCATCTGCAAAGCCTACGGGCTGACAAACCTTTTATCGCTCTCAACTGTGCGGCGATTCCGGAACATCTGCTCGAAGATGAATTATTTGGCCACGTCAAAGGCGCTTTTACGGGGGCGGTGACAGCTCGCGACGGGCGATTTGAACAAGCCGAAGGTGGCACCTTATTTCTTGATGAAATTGGAGATATGAGCCTTCCGCTCCAATCCAAGTTATTACGGGTGTTACAGGAACGCGAATTTGAAAAACTTGGTTCTTCGCGGACCGTGAAGGTTGATGTCCGCATTGTGGCTGCCACCAGTGCTGATCTGGAAAAACGAATTGAGGAAGGCAAATTTCGGCCAGATTTATATTATCGGCTCAACGTCATCAATATTCACCTTCCTCCGTTGCGCGAACGACCAGAAGATATTCCCGTCCTGGCCGAGTATTTTCTCAAGCGATTTTGTCTCAACGTCGGCCTGCCTGAAAAATCTATTGAGCCAGGCACCCTGGAAATTTTGAAGTCCTATAAATGGGCGGGAAACGTGCGGCAACTCCAGAATTCAATGGAACGCGCCGCGGCTTTGAGCGGCGCCACCACAACCATTCTGCCCAAGGATCTGCCAGAAGATATCCTGCGAGCGGTGACTGCCAGTGAAGGCACAGCCAAAACCCCTTTGTTTCAACCCATTGACACCATTCCCGATCAGGGCCTCAATTTTGATCAGATTGTGACCGAACTGGAGCGCGACCTGCTGTGCAAATCGTTGGAAAAAACTGGCGGAAACAAAATGCAAGCCGCCAGGCTCTTGAATATGAAACGCACCACGTTTGTCGAAAAATTGAAACGATTGGGCATTTCCAATGACGATGACGAGGCTTCAACCAAAGAATAATGGCTCAATCCCCAAACAGGTTCTGGTTCTCAAATCCACCTGGAAAAGGAGTGGTTCCCAGTTGGATGATGACCCCGATTTCGTCAACCCGGTCATCCCTGACGGCGAAATATCTTTTTGGGGTTAACATTCCTCTTGATCGCATCTAACATGGCTTTGCACAAATTGAATTCAACCAGATCGAATTTGATTGAGTACTTACCGAGGAAGTCAACCTACCCGTGGTCAACAAAAGTGTTTCTTCTTCCCTTCAAAATGAACTGAATGAGTTTGAAAGCCTGCTCCAATGGCTCAATTCAGATCGAGAAGCGGCTGGAGTGGCTTATGAAAAGCTGCGAAGTCGGCTGTTGAAGGTTTTCATCAGTCAGGGGGCAGCTTCATCTGAAGATCTGGTTGATGAAGTCTTCACTCGTACGGCACGAAAGCTGAGTGAAGGAGTCCAGGTCCAGGCAACGGATCCCTTTATCTATTGTTATGGCATTGCCCGCAACGTGCTGCGTGAATATCGCAAAATCCAATTGCGTGTGGGTGAGTCCATCGAGCGGGATGAAAGAACCAACCGCCAGCCGCCTGAACCAGCAATCCACCCAACCATCCTCGAACTTGAAGAAGCCGAACGCCAGGAGCGTGAACAACGGCTCACCTGCCTCGAACACGCTCTCTCTCGTCTGACAACCGAAAATCGCTCGCTCTTTCTCGAATATTATCGCCAGGACACCGACTCAAAGATCAACCATCGGGAACACCTGGCTGAAGTACTCGGATTGCCCATGAACGCTATTCGAATCCGGGTTCATCGAATGAAAACCAGGCTCGAAGAAAGCATCCGAAAATGTTTGACCCGCTCCCTCAGCCTTCAGAAAAAAGCATGAAACATTTTTTGAGAAATGGCACTTGATGATAAATAGGCATTGTTCCGCCATTGTGCAAAATCGGGAAACCCTGGTCTCATTTAAACAAGTGCCCTGGATTCAAGCTCTCACAGCGTTCTATTGAACCACTTCTGGTAAGAAAGGATTTCAAGCTCAACTCCCTTTTGGAAAGCAAACCTCAGGATCAATTCACGCTCATTTGATTCATTTTCAGAGGCCCCACAACTGACGCGGGACCTGACTCAACACCCCCTCATCAGGTGTCATTCAGCCCTGACCTGATCATTGGGATGTGTCTCACCCACATTCGCTGAAAAATTACTTATGACCCTTCCTGATGAAAAACTAACCGCCTATCTGCTGGGTGAACTTCCTGAAACAGAACAGGTTGAACTCGAACAACAATATCTCAAGGACGATGAGTTGTTTGAGCAAGTAGAAGTACTTGAAGATGAATTGATTGTGGCATATTTGCTCCATCAACTCCCTACGGATCAAACCCAGCAGTTTGAGTCAGTGTTTCTCCGAGCGCCAGAACGGCAAGAAAAATATAAAAACCTCAAAGCCATTCTTGAATTTGTCAATCATTCCGAATCAGTTCCAGCTTTCAACACCTCGGTTTTGGGTGAAAGGGAAGGCTGGTGGGAAAAAATCAAAGACTTTTTTCGCCCTGCTTTTTCACCCGGAGGGTTAATTCTGGCCGGGTTGACGGCCATGTTTGTTCTGGCGACAACCCTTTCGATTATCGCGTTTCGGTCACACCAGTCACCTGAAGGACCTCCGACCACCGCCGACAACACCCCGCCACCCGTCCCAACTCCGGTTGCAACCAACCCGAATCCAGAACTATTACAGCAAATTGAAACCCTTCAAACTGACCGGGAACGGGAACGAACCCAACGCCAACAGGCTGAAAAACAAATTGCCGAGCTGACCACCACCATTGAACGATTGAAGGTTGCAGGCAAAAAACCAGTTGTGGTCAAGCCTGAAGAAGATCAAACCCGAGCTGCCGATTCCGCCAATTCCAATCAGGCAGTGACCACCATTCCCGCCAGTCCTCCCCTGCCTCCACTGGATGATGATCTGTTATGGCAGTTCATTTCCAACAGCCAAAAACCGGAAGACTTTTTTGGTTATCTCAAACTCTACCCTGAAGGAAAACATGCGGAAGAAGCCCGGACGGCACTGGCGGATTTGCGTCCACAATTGTTGAGCGAGGCTCACAATACCCTTGGAATCAGTCATTTTCGATTGGGTGAATATGACCAGGCGCTGATCGAATTCCAAAAAGCAATTGAGCTTCGCCCACAATTTCCTGAAGCTCAATTTAACCTTGGATTGGTTCTGATTAAGCTTGGAAGGTTGGACGAAGCCCAAAAACTGGTGCAAGCGATAAAGCCGGCTAAACCATCCCTGGCTCGACAACTTGAAGCTGAGTTACGCAAGGCTCGGAAAACGAATTAGGGTGGGAGTCAGTAGTCAGTAGTCAGTAGTCAGTAGTCGAGTGTTGGGATTTTGAAGTGTCTGTCAAGTGTATTTTGTTCGATTTGAGTCAGTTAGGAACAATTCTTTTCAAGAATTCGACGAATTCAACGATCCGGGTTTTGTCTACTGACTACTGACTACTGACTCATCAACTACTGACTACTGACTCACACTAAAACTTGATGGTGTAGCGGGCGGTAAAGTTAATTCCCGGTCCGTCAATCCCCCAGTTAATTCCCCGATGCGAAGCGTCAGTAATGTTTTCCAGTGCCAGGAAAAGTTCCTGATTGTCTGTCAGTCGAATGCCACCTCGAACATTGAGCAGTCCATATCCAGGAACATAGGGAAACATCGGGGATTGCTCTAAATTTCCCAAAACACGATTTTGAACCTGCTCAAGGGTTTCTCCGGTTTGGCGTAGTACGTCATCGGCGGTACCGAAACGGCCATCCGTGCCCGGTGCAACCAGCCCTCGAACCGTTGCTCCGTTGTAAAAGAAATTGCGGATTGAGGTCCGTGAGCGATTGGCGCCAGTTCGGCGATCACTTAAATCGAGCGAAGACAGACGATCTTGCCGATACGCCGCAAATCCTGATACTTCAACCCAATATCGTTTTCCAGAAGGATTGTATCGCAAACGGAGCGTCCCATTGGGTGCCGGGGTTCCGCCTTCCAGGTTGGGAGGTACTCCGGTGGCTTTGTCGCGGGCATAAATGTAGGTGAAATTTCCACCCAGGCTCCAGGCAGCGTTCAGTTTGGCATCCAGCGAATATTCAAGGCCCCACAGTCTGATATTGTCAAAATTGGAGCGGACCAAAACCGGATTGGTTGAGGCATCAACAAAGACCACGCCCGAAGGAAGCTGACTGGTTATCACTTCACCTCCCAGGGATTTCCCAACGGCGCCTTGTGGCAAAATCAGGGCTTGTTTCTGGATATTGTCGTCAATATCGGTAATAAACCCACCAAAATCCGTATCCAGCCAGTCATTGCGAAACCGCAGGCTCAATTCGTAATTTTTGCTGACTTCCGAACCGACCTGCGTGACGGGTCGCCCCGTGGTGACGGCTCTTGAACTGGCTGAATTGCCAACCTCGCCCCCCAGACCGACCACGTCGGGTGCGGCAATTTCAAAACCATCTCCGGTTAATCCCAGGGTGCCCAGATCCGTCATGTGCGGCGCCCGAAAACCACGGCTAAAGTTTGCTCCCAACGATAACCCGCCGATCAACTTGAGAACCCCGCTGGTTCGAAAGGTCACTTGATCAACCCGCAAGGAATCATCTGGCCAGAGTCGCTCGCCCCGCACAATTGGGCTGTCTATGGCTCTGGATTTGTAAGATGCGGCGCCATATCGAACACTGGCCGAAATGTTGAGACGTTCAGGAATTGCTTTCCACACATCCTGAGCATAAAACCCATAGTTGTGATAGAAGGCATTGTTGGGTACCCGGGGTCGCGAAAAGTTTTGAGAGTTCGAAACCACACTCACGGTAAAGGCTGGAGAAATGAGACGGTCGTGGTAGTAATCTCCACCAAGCAGCAAGTTATGGTTGCCGACCCGTTTGTTCCCAAAGAATTGCAGCCCATAGGTGCGCGTCCGTTCTGGTTGATACGTGATGGAACCAAGCGGATTCCCGTTTCCGCCCTGATTGATACGTTCTTCCCGCTGGCTGTTAAAGGAAAAACTCACGGCAAAATTGTCGGCAATCGCCAGGCGCTGGGTATCAAACCGGACATATCCGAAATCAAGCATCAGGTTTTCCAGTTCAGCAATGTTGTTGCCGTCCCCGCCCAGCAACTGGTCATAGCGTTTTCCGCCATCTTGCTGACTGCGCTGATAGTTGAAAATAAACTGATTTCCGCCGCCAAAAGCATAATTGAACCGAATGTTTCCGCCATATTCCGTAAATCCGGTGTCGGGTAGCCGGTTTCCATTGATGATATTGGATGGAAGTCCTAAAAACCGGGTCACCGCAGCATGGGTATCAATGCCATTTCCCGGCCTCAGCGTATTGGTGCGACGCGCTGCCAGGTTCACCAAAAAGCCAAAGTTGTTCCCGCCAAAACCAAACCGGGTGGCCTGTCCAAACGTGGCACTGGCGGAATTAGCAAAGAGGCTGGTTTGCCCATGAAAATCAAACCCGGTGGTGGAAAATGTTGCCGGGCTTGATACAAACTGAATGCTGCCCCCTAAACTGTCGCTGCCATATTGAGAGCTGTTTGGTCCTCGTAACAACTCGACGCTGCGCAGGTTTGAGGGTTCAATCAAGTTCAAAAACGTATTGATTCCACCGCGTTGGGCGGAATTTGAATATCTGACGCCATCAATGAACACAACCACGTTTTTCCCAGTCAGCCCCCGGACGTAAATTCCGCCAATCGTGGGACTCGTTCTTTGTAACGCGGCACCAACCTCCCCGGCGGCAACCTGGGCGATCACCTCAGTGGCACGTTCCTGAATTGTGGTTGCCGGAATAACATTCACCTGTTGACCCAATTGATCTTTATCCTGAACCTGGCCGACATCTGCCGTCACGGTTACCACATCGGTAAACGGGCTAAAGTCCAGGATCAATTCACATTCCACTGGACTGCCATCCGTGACCTGAATTGCCTGACGAGCCTGTAAATTCCCCAGCCCTTCAACATTGACTTCAAAGGTTCCTTGCGGAACGGCTGAAAAGACAAATTTTCCCTCAGCATCAGTCCGTGCCGTGGCAATGATGGCTTGCTGGCTATTGAGCAAGGTAATTCTGGCATCCGGGAAGGATTTTCCGGTTCGGTCCTTTACCGTTCCGGTTACAGTGGTTTGAGTTTTTGCTTGGGGGGCGGCCAGCGTTTTGAATGAAGTCGCACCAGGTGAGACCGCAATGAGACCCGCCACCAAACAACAAAAGATCCATCGGCTATACATTGGTTTCTCCATAAAAAAAAGGAGCTAAGCCCTTTCTGTGCAAGATTTATTTCTTTTTTGAACGACCTGGGAAAATGACGAATTTATCTCTATCCCCGCAATGTTCCGTCATCGCTGAGGTTTATTTTTCATTCTTGACGATTTCAATATTCATCACCGGGTGTACCTCATACCACTGGTGGGTATGTTTGTTGTCATAACGGCTGACGCCATACACTCTTACCCGCTCACCTGGTGAAGGCGGTTTGATTTGACGGGGATTGAGCACTTCACAGACCACAAAGGGCGACGATTGGTTGACGTGTTCAACCAACCGGAAAGTGAGGTCTCCGTCGGCATCAATTCTGACTTCGTTGACCACACCTTCGACCACAATATGAGGCTCGGTATTGCTTTCAATCTTCGAAATTGATACCTCGTGAAAAGCCTGGTCTTCCTCTTCCCCAACCAGGTTTTTAAGTATTTTGCCTTTCACGGGACTGGTGATGTCAGAGTTCAACGCAAACCAGACTGAAAAAACAAGCACTGCTCCAACCACGAACCCGGCTGTCACCGCCATTCCGTGCCAGGTTAGCCATTCCAGGCGGAATCGAGGGGGGTCCGGTTGAGTTCGCTCATTGGGGGTGGCATCCAGTGCCGATTCCAATGCCTCCCAGCCTGAATCAGAGGATTGATGCCGTTCCAGGGCCAGGGCAAATCGCTGGCCACGGCGGAGGTGATCCACTCTGACCCGGCACGAAGGACAATCCAGCAAGTGTTGTTCAATTTTGAATTCCGCCCGTGGGTTCAGTCTTGAATCCACATAGGGCATCAATTTTCGTTGTATATCAATTCTCCAACACCACATATCAGCCTCACAAAGGTTCAGTTTTAGTAAATTCTGGGATTATTGAAAGCGGCGGTTACAGCATCCGTTTGAATGGGCGCAACTGCGCCTCCATTTCCGTCAATGCCCGATGAAGTCGCGATGAAACCGTCCCAATGCTGCATTCCAAAACATCTGCTATTTCTTCATAACTCAATGATTCAACATATCTTAATATGATTACTGTCCGTAATTTCGGTGAGAGTTCGAGTAGCACCTGGGCCAACACCTCCTGTCGCTCCGATTGCAGGTGTAGATCGTCTGGAAGCCGCGAATGGTCTATTTCCTCCTGGCTGCCAAAAAGATCTTCGATAGGGACCATGTCTGGGTGATTTCGTCTCAGAGCGTCGGTGCATTCGTTGTGGGCAATGCGGAGAATCCACGTCTTAAAGCTTGCTTCAAATCGAAAACCAGCCAGGGCCCGGTAGGCTTTGAGAAAGGTGTTTTGGAGCAAGTCTTCTGCTTCCAGACGGTTTCCAATGAGGTACACGATCAGGTTATACACTGTGTCCCGGTACTGGTCATAAAGTTGTCTGAATGCAATTCGGCTCCCGGCCTGCGCGGCGCGCACGCACTCAAATTCATTTTCGGTGGAACCATGGAACTGAAATTGGGTTTGGATATTCACCTGCTTTTTGGGGATGAATGTCGGAATTCAAGATGGTTTTTTGACGGTATCTGGGTGAATAGACGTTGCTGGTTGAAATTTCTTCCCTGCTTGAGTCGCTTTTTTTCTTTTTTTCTTTTCATTGATTGGTTTTTGTTTAACAAAACAGGTTGAATATTCTTTGTAAACAGAAAATTTTTTCAAAGCCAAAAACGACTCTATTCGAAGTTTTCTATGCGTTCTTATCACATTCTGTGTCAGGTCAAGTTAGGGCTGGAAAATAAAAGACTTTTCACCCCTGCTTACATAAGCGGAGGCAGGGGTGAAAACAAGCCAACCCACTACATTGGCGCGGGTAAGGTTGACTCACCGACTCTCCTGATTTATCTCGAACACAAAGTTCAGTAGAAGTGCGAATAATCCCACTCAAGAGAGAAAAATACTTTAATTTTCCGTGAGAAAATAACAGGAATTAAGTCGTCTTTTCGGGATTTTCTATAAAATTATTTCAAGCTACTATTTCCCGAAATTTAAAGTATTTTTCCTGGAGATTTTCAGTCCACAATCCCGGCCCGGCCCTCGAAAACTTTTCAAGGTTGTTTGTGGAGGGAAAACGGGAGTGATTTGGTTTTTTGTCTTTTTCGGGGGTGTGACGTAATCGTGAAATAGCGTTTAATGGCGTTTATTTGGCTTTCCTGAGGTTTTTTTTCAAAAAACGAGTAGTAAATCGTTCCTGGTTTTTAAAATCGCTCCACGGGCGTTTAAAGCGTTTTTACCTTGGCTCGGGATGCTGGCTTTGAGGTGATTTTACCGATCTGACCTTGCTTCATTGTTACTAACAAAAAGAAAAAAAAGGACTTAGGGTTATTTCTTCTTTTTTGGCGATTGTTTTTCCGGGGAGGATTCGTTGAGCTGCCACTTTTCGTCCCGGAGAGGCTTGATTCGCCGTTCCCAGGCGTCCAGGACGTAACGGTGGTAATCATCGAGCGAAAGTGGCAGCCGGTTTTCCCGGTGATCCTCGATGAGGCTTTCCAGCTCAGGGACAAAGTAGGAAAAACTCTTGATCGGGATGCGGGAGGTGTTTCCCCGGAGTTTGCGCTCAACCGTCAAGATCATCGCGATGTCGATCAACCTCGGATCTGTCCCGTTGAACCGCCTCCCCACGCGATCATCGCGCGGCGACCAGGGTTGTATAGCAAATCTCGCATGCGCGCGGATGATATTATCATCAATCATCAAAATATCATCATGGGGGGGTGCAGGGGGGGAGTTATACACGGGGTTCGAACGCTGTATAGCAGCTTGTTTTAACCGCTGTATAGCAGCCGACTCAATAAACACTGTGAATGTTTCACCGGATTGCTGGCATTCTGATTTTATAAGTTCAATTAGGTCAATATTTAGTCGGATTGCAACCAGTTTTGTCTTCTTGCCTTTGAGAGGGTTTTGAACTTCTGTATAGCTTTGGGTTTGAACGTCTGCTATACGAGGGTTTGAACCCTTGTATAGCGAGCTATACAGCGAGCTATACAGTTCTGAACTTGTATAGCTAGGGGTTTGACCTTCTGTATAGCCCTCACTTTGAATGCTGTGCTGTTCTTTATTTTCAATAGTTTGGGAGGCTAAATAGGGTTTTGTATAGCTAGGGGTTTGAACCTCTGTATAGCTAGGGGTTTGAACCCCCGTATAACCAGGGTTTGAAATGTCTGTATGACGTGTGTTTTGAGGCGGTGAAGGCTCTGATCCCCTGGCCTCAGGCATGATGGAAGGGGCTGGTGTCAAAGGCTCAGATTCGGCTTTTTCTTGATTTCGCAGCAGAAAATCATGAGGCATCCCAATCGGATTGATTTTTAACCCAAGCTTTTTCGCCGCCGGTTTGCGCAGGACATCTTCATTTGAATTTTTTGATTTAGGTTTTGTCATGGCTCACTTACCTCACCACCGAAATTTTTTGGCGAGTCATATTCAGTCGGTCCAGAATCTCATCCGTTAAGGCCCAAAACAAATCTGCTGCCCGATGATCCTCGCTGTAGATAACGACGGGTAAATGTTGAGATGGTGCCTCGGCAATCTTGGCGTAGTCGTGAATATTGGTGTCAAAAACGTGTTTGACCAGCGGGAGTACATCCTCGATTGCCGCCCTGGACTCAGCCGATAAATTCCGCGTCGGTTTGTATAAATTGACGACCACCCCAAGGGTTTGTAATTCAGCATTCACATTGCTCCGGACCTGGTCAATGGTATGAGCCAGATCAGCCAGGCCCTGCAATCCCATAGCATCTGCCGCACAGGGAATCACCACAAAGTGGGCGGCATACAGAGCGGCAGACAGCAATTTGCCAAGCTGAGGAGGGCAATCAATCAACACCAAATCATAACTGGAGGCATGCTCATAAAGCTGTTTCCGGAGGCGATGCATTAAATATTCAGGTTGCTGTTCAAAACGGGCCAGCCGGATATCACAGGGAATCAGATCGAGGTTTTTAATCGGTGACTCGACAATCGTATCCGCAATCGAAAGCGGTTCGCGCCGTTGGCCCTGTTGAATTTCAGGTTCAATCAGTACGTGGGCCAGGGTGCCTTCAAACACATCCGTATTGACCCAGCTTTGGGTAAGATTTCCCTGTGGATCACAATCAATTGCCAGAACCTGATACCCACGTAACGCAAAGCACGCTGATAACTCACGTGTAATAGTCGTTTTGCCAACCCCACCTTTCTGGTTGGCAACAGCGAGAATATGCATGACGAACCCCTTTCCAAATCATTGAGAGTAAAACCAAATGGAACCGTTGAGTCCGCTAATAATAGGGTTGAACGGCTGATTTGCAAAGTGGAGT
Organism: Acidobacteriota bacterium; assembly: GCA_016208495.1. Classification (NCBI taxonomy): domain Bacteria; kingdom Pseudomonadati; phylum Acidobacteriota; species Acidobacteriota bacterium. The sequence goes on from JACQXX010000043.1 coordinate 48,276, forward strand.
GAAAACCAAACAGATTTCGGTTTGGAAAATCCTGGCGGACAAAACCGAGGGCATCAGGTATCGGCGGCATTCAGACACTTTGTTTTCCAATAACCAAACTTCCAAATGGGAAAATGGGTGAATAAACCGCAGAAAACAAAAAAGTGACTTCAATTTTGGCCAGAACGACCAGGTTTGGGAAAGAAAATTCCGATCAATGAAAATAAATTGGCCTGACTGGGATTTCAGGCCAACATCGGGGAGCACATAAACCGTAACCTCGAAATATTCACGAAGGAACGCGAGCGGCCTCATCTAACTTTGGGGTTTTCCTTCGTGAATTTTTTTTAAGGTTGTTTCCACCCGTTACCTCCTGGCGCTGGTGTTTCCTCGGAATCACTGGCTGGAACTGTGGGACTGGCGCTGGATGATTTTGATGAACCAGAGGCTGAATCAACCTTTCGGTCTAATTTTTCAAGAAATTCAATCACTTTTGGATAGCCACCGTACTCGGCTGTCCGATCCCCTTTTTTCCGTTTGATGTTCAGTGGTGGGTCTGAACCGGCAATTTCGTCTTCGATAGTGATCAACTTGTTTTTCAAATCAATCACGGTGACTGTCCAAATGTGAACTTTGGCATCAACTTTCCCGCCGTTGCCTTCCAGGTCATACTGGCCGATTACCTTCTCATCTTTTTTGACCAAAACCACGGTTCCGATTTCATCTTTGCTTTTCGCCTGCCAGTCAGCTTTGACCGAATAGTTCAGCGAATCACCAATTCCCAATTCCTTATCCACAACATAGATCTTCCCGGTTGTGTACCCTCGCCCGGAGGCGGAGTCCAGACCTGTGAGGGCCGCCAGCTCTTTGGCATAGGCTTTGAGCTCGGTTTCCTGACGTTCGCGGGCAACTTGTTCAGCCGTGGGTTTATTAAAATTAGACACCAGCAAACCAATCCCAATCAATCCGCCAAACAAAACCACGACCAGCAAGGCGCCAATGGCCAGGATTTTGCCAAGTTTTGACCCTTGCTGGCGCGGTTGATTGATGGGTGGACCGTGAGGGGTGTAGGGATTGGGGTTGGGTGGTGGCGCACCCCAGGATTGGTTCTGGGGTGGAGGAGAATGGGGCACCTGTCCATATGGTGAATTGACCACGGGTGGTATACCAGCCGCCACGGTTGGAATCCCGGATCCAGCAGGTGGTTGACCGCCGGGGTTGTATGGTGGTGGTGGCGCCATCGGTGCCGCCACGGTTGGTGGCATTGGTGCTTGAGGGGCGCGAGGTGCGGCGGGCGGGGGGGGCATCACAGGTGGCAAGTTACTCTGTCCAAATGGGGTCGTGGCCTGGAGCGGGAGGTTTGGTGAAGTGTCAGGCCGGGCACTACTTATCGGCATGGTTTGATAGGCGGCTGGGGGCCGTGACGCCGGAGCCGGTTGAACCAGTGTCGGAATTTCAGGCGCTTGCCCTGGGCTGGGGGAACCACTCGCCGGCTGGTTTCCACCAAACTTCCGCAGGAGCGCACTTAATCCTTCACCAAATCCCTGACCGACCGCCGCAAATCGCCAATCATCTTTCAGATAAATTTCACCGATGATAATTGATTTTTCAGCCGAAAAATCGGCGCCACTCAATGGAAATTGGATGGCTGGACCAGTGCTGGCAATAATTTGCAAGGCACCATAGGCAAGCTGGCTCATGACTGGAGCGCCATTGATGGTCGCCGTGAATACCAGCTTTTGCGATTGTTTGGGTAAACTGCCGAGGTTGACCAGAAATCGGGCGGCGGGGCTCCCTGGACCGTCAAGCAACCGAACTGATCCGCAGGGGGACTGCATTTGGCGTGAATAAATTAAATACCGATCATCAATGATCCGTTGGGAGGCATCAACCACAAAACAACAATAATCAATTGGTGTTGGGCTGGAAAAACCAACCTGCAATACAACTTCAAACGATAAACCACTGACGAGTTCAGATAATCGAGCCTTTTGTCCGCGAATAAAATTTTGCATATCGTTTCCTTCCCGAATTGAGCGAATTGAAATCCAGTAATCTCAGTCTGCCGGAAAAGGTTCCTGGTGACCCAGCACGGATCGAATTTTAAACAAGGAAATCACAGCATACACAGAATACACTGAAAATGAATCAAGTCGGTTGCGAAAAGGGTGATTTCCTCAGCAGAAGTTCGGAAGAAAATTCAGGTTAAAACTGTCTGTTCCGATTCAGAGGCCAGGCGTTCTCGAAGTTGATCGGCAGCCAGTTGTAAACAGTGCCGCACGTCTTCATCCGACAAAACCGCCCGATGGGCATTGGATCGGACCTCAACCGTGCAGGAAAACTCCCGTTCCGGGAGGTATACCTTAAAGCGTTGAGCCGCGACGGATGAGGCTTGAGTTTTTAGCGGTTCGGATTGTGCCTTTGATCCCTGATCCTTAATCCGCAAAAGCCATCGTTTGGCCGCTGGAACCTGCTGGTTGGAAGCCAGTCGGGAGAGTTGAAGCATTCCATTGAGCGTCGCTTCCGGGTTTTGCCGGCACAGCGCCAGGACTGCTTCACTCAGTTCAGCAATCCGAAGCCAGTTGGCCAGGGTGGTGCGTTTTAAGCCAACCACCCCTGCCGCATCTTTTGTGGTTGGCAGATTTTTTGAAAGATCGGCCAAGGCCAGGGCTTTATCCACGACGTGCAGGTCCTCGCGTTGGATATTTTCAATCAGCGCCAGTAATTTCAGCTCGGGTTCATTCACGGTTCGAACCATGAGCGGCACATGTTTGAGCCCAGCCTGGCGAGAAGCTGCCCACCGACGATGACCGGCAATCAAGGTATAACTCCCATCTTCATTTGGGGTTCCAACCAGAGGTTGTAACAAGCCGTGTGCCTGGATACTGGAACTGAGTTCATCAAGCCGGTCTGCTGACATTTCGCGTCGAGGTTGAAAGGGATTTGGGCGGATTTGATCCAGATCAACCCAAATGACCTGTGGATTTTCAAGGATCTGCTGGGGTGGTTCGACGGGCATTGAGCCTGGTGGTGAGTCCTGGCTCATTTGGGAAAGTTGGGCCAGTCGTTCAGCCGAAACGCTCCAGCGCAATTTTTTAGCCATTGACCACCTCACTCAACGGACTGGGCACTTTGATTTGGTCAAAGAGCCTATCCGCCACAGCACTCACATCCTGGTTGGCGGCACATCTGGCATCATAGGCTTTGAGCGGCATTCCTTGCGTGCCGGCTTCGGCCACGCTGACGTAATCGCGAATGGCCGGAAACAACGGGTATCCAAACGAAGCACAAATCCGGTCGCGAAGTTCTTCCAGATGATGACGGTGCAAAACCAGTCGCGGGTTAAATATCGTGGGGACAACTCCCAAAACTTCAATCGTGGGCAGCCGCATATTGGTTCGTCGTTGTTGAACCTGCAAAATTTCGCGATGGACCTCGGCAAACGCAACCACAGCTTTTCCTTCAGGTTGAACCGGGATCAAAAGCGCATCCGCCGCCAGCAGCACCTGATGGGTGAGTTCAGCAATTTTGGGAGGGCAATCAATCAAAATCAGATCATATTTAGCTTTGAGGCGGTCAAAAACACCCAGCAGGCGGGCCGGGTCGTGTTGTTGCGCCAGTACCCATTCATCATCAATCAAGGTATGGTTGGCCAACCCGAGGTGGACTCCAAATTCTGACTGAATTCGGATCGGATCCCCTTTTGGTCCCCCACGCATGCAGATTGATGACCAGAAGAGATCCGTCACGGGCCGTTCGGCGGGTGTTTCGCCAAAGAAAACCCCCAGCGTTCCCTGTGGATCAGCATCCACCAGCAATACTCGTGACCCACGCCCGGCAAGTTCAAATCCCAGATCCCGAGTCAGGGTGGTTTTTCCGACACCTCCGGCTTGATTAAACACCGCTACTGTTTTGACACAATTGTTTTGTCCCTTTGTCATGGTAAAACCGAAACGTAATTGAAGTGGATTGATTTCTCAGTTGGACCGAGGGCTTGAAACTAAACCGAATTGCCCGAGAACTCAAGCCATCCGAATTGTGGAGGATAAAGAATGCCGGTTTATAGTCAGTAGTCAGTAGTCAGTAGTTCCCTAAGTTCATTTGATTGAATTACTTGATTGTTTCAGGATGCGAGGCATCCACTTCAAAATTGGATAAAAAGATGAAAAAAAACAGGGAAAGTGAGACAAGATGACAGAGTGACAGGGAGACAGGGTGACAAGGAGACCGGGTGACAAGCTGACTGGGTGACAAGGTGACAAGGTGACAGGGTGACAAGGGGACCAGGTGACAAGGTGTCAGGGTGACAAGGTGACATCACTTCAGTTGAGACTTTTTAGTTTTTTGTGCAAATGGCTAGACTGGATTTTTTAGCTCGTTTTTAAGTTTAGATAAACTGTTTATATTCAATGCTTAATGACTAAAGAAAGAGCCAGTTACTTGGTTTTTCCAGGTTAAATTGACTGGTTACAGAAAAAATTGAACAGTCCTCATTTGTCACCTTGTCACTTTGTCACCCTATCTCCTTGTCATCAACGAAGGTCTTTTACTGCGTGGCCACCGCGCCATGGTCATCACAGTGATCACCGTGGATGTGGTGAAGCCGCCCATTGACCAGAAAATCCATATGATCGCCATGCGGAACCTGCAGGTGTCCGCAGCCATCGTGGTGGCATTCGCATTCAGTTGGAGCGCAGCTATCGGGATTGGTTTCGCTGACGGCGAGGGTGTGTTCGTCTACGTGGTCACCGTGGGCGTGGTGGAGGTGGCCATCGTGCAGATAATCAACATGGTCTTCGTGTTGAACGCGTACGTGGCCGCAATTTTCGGTATGAACGTGGGTGTGATCGTTGTGAACAGTACAGGACATAGGAAATTCCTTTCTCTTTCGGGGTCGGTATTGAACGAGCGGAAGTCAATCACCCGTGCTGGATGTGCTCCACTCCTTGTTTAAAAAGACTGCGAATGTGGTCATCAACCAGAACATAGAATGCATGCCGGCCATCTTTGCGAACCGTCACCAGTCGGAGCGTTCTGAGTAACCGCAACTGATGTGACACAGCGGATTGGGTCATTCCAAGCAACAGGCAAATTTCACCCACGCACATTTCCTTTTCAGCCAACAAACTGATGATTCGCACGCGGGTGGGGTCAGCCAGAGCTTTAAAGAGTTCGGCGACCTGGAAGGCCGTGGTGCCATCCAGCAAGTAAACGGTTGAGTCTTTTACCAGAGCGTCTCCGGCGTGTTCAGTCAGGCAGGAAGTGGAATGTTCGGGCATATGAACCTTTCAACATATGAGCAAGTGTTCATATATTAAGCAAGGATTTGGTTCTGTCAACCTTTATTTTTTTGGTGCTTCCCTGATACACAATGGTTATTCCTGCTTCTACCGAATTTTGTGTTGGAGACACATCAGAGAGTCAGGGAGTCAGTACCACCCGCGTCAGTGGGTGAGTCTGGTTGCTTTCAACTCCCACCCGCTCACGCAGGTGGTACTGACAAGTCTTTCAACGGCTTGACACCAGTTGAATGGCCCGATTGTTTGTTTGAAGACAAGCTAAAGCTTGAACTCTGGGCTCATTTTGCGTAAGGTTTGCCCATTACATAAGCAGTTGTGCATATTTCAGCCGATTGGACAAGGCCCATGTCGTTTCAGTCAGTCCACAAAATGCTGGCTTTCGCGTTCCTGCTCTGCGTCGGGTTTGACCTGATGATTGCGGATGTTTTATTTCCACATTGTGTGGGACATATCGAAGTGTGCGCTGACCAACATTCCACTCCGGCCCATCAGTCGCTGGATGAACCCGCTGCCTCCGCAACTAACCAGCCTGAGATGTATTCGGGAAACTATGTTGGGGATGACGATGCTGGCTGTGACCATTGTTGTTTTGGCTGTTGTTCACACATTACATCCACCACGGTCTTTACCTTTGCCCGACCTGATATACCTCCGCTGGTTTTTGCTGCGGAGAGGGTTGTGCTGGGGTCTTCCCGGCTGCAGCGGTTGTTTCGCCCTCCAAAATCACTCTGATTCAACAGACTCTTTGACCCATACAATTGTGTTTTGTTCCCCAATTCATCGGTTCCATCAAGCAATAATACCAGGGTGTCGTCGGTAGCCAGTCGTCAGTAGCTCACTTCGGTTCAGTTGATTGAACTACTTGCCTGTCTTCGGATACGAGCCTTTCATTCCCAAAATGGTATTACTTTGAAGCGTGGAATTGTGTGAAGTTTGGGTTCCAGACCCACATTTCAGGAGAAGGTCCCATGAACGTTGAACCAGAAATTGAAGATGGCCTCCGTCCGTTTAAGACGCCGGTTTTTTTGCGACCAGCTCTCTTTATTCCCCTTTGTTTTGTATTGGTTGCCGGAATTGTCGGGTTTATCTGGCTCCGGAGCGGCAACAAAAGTGCAACTCATACCGATGACCATGCCGAATCAGAGCATCACGAAGCGGAAGTCATACTGTCACCTGAGGCGCTCCAGGCTGCCGGAATCACAATTGAGACTGTGGATTCAAAATCAACTGCCGGGTTGATTCAGGTCACCGGATCGGTTGAGCCCAACCAACTGCAAACCCAGCAAGTTTCATCCCTTGTTTCCGGACGTCTGGATGAAGTTCTGGTGATACTCGGCAGTCGGGTCAAAACCGGCGATGTGCTCGCCAGGCTTTCGAGCCCATTGATTGCCGAAATGCACGGTAAATTGCACGAGGCTGAAACCCGGCTGGCCATTGCTCAGCGAACCTACGAACGTGTCCAACAAGTGGAAAATCGAGTTGGCGTGCTCCAGGCACGGGCCCGGCTCGATGAAGCGTCAATCAACCTGGATCGAACCCGCAAACTGGCTGATTCTGGAATTGTCGCTGGTCGAGATTTGACGGCGGCTGAAGCGGCTTACAAAACCGCAAAAGCCGAGTTCGATTTTCAAAGCAACATCAATCTCAATCGCGAAGTCCAGGAAGCCAAAGCAGCGGTTGAAACGGCTGAAGTGGATGTCGCCCATATGCGCGACAGCCTTAAAGCCCTTGGCGCGCCAGTGGTTGGCGAACATGGTGACCACCACGAAGATACCGCGCAGGTTACGATTCATTCTCCGCTGTCGGGCATCGTCACCGAACGGCTGGTCAACGCCGGGGTTGGCGTTGATCCGGGAAAGCCGATGTTTACGATTTCGAATCTGGCTTCTGTCTGGGTCATGGCCAGTGTGCCAGTGTCACAAATTGGAAAACTCAAACCCAACGACCCGGCGACGATTCGGACTCCCAATCCTGAAGATCAGCCGCTGACAGGTGCCATCAACTATCTTGATCCGCTCATCAATGAAAATACCCGCACGGCGTGGGTTCGAATCGAGGTCAACAACCCGAAAGAGACGTTACGGGTCGGAATGTTTGTCACCATTGAATTTAGAGTCAAACCTGACGCCAGTGCTTCCCCGCACAATGAAGTTGTCATACCAGCACAAGCGGTCCAACAGGTCGGTAACCAGGCAATAGTGTTTCTCCCGAAAGCCGATGAAGCTGGCGCCTTTGAAGTGCGTGAAGTCGAAATCAGCGAAGAATCAAACGGGTTGGTTCGCCTTCGAACTGGACTCCAGCACGGCGAAAAAATTGTCACCCAGGGCAGTTTCACGCTGAAAACCCAGTTGCTCAAAGGTGAAATGGGTGAGCACGATCACTGAGGGTTCAGGGTTCAGGGTTCAGGGTTTAAGGCTTCTGAAAGGATGAAGCATGAAAAAAGTATCATATTACCTTGTCAGGGTTTTCGCTGCGTAGCAGTGGTTGAGTTGAGGCAGGTCGTTTACGGCCTGTTGCAAAATAAAAAAGCCCAAAAATTCCAAACCCCGAATCCCGAACCCTGAACCCTGAACCCCGAACCCCGAACCCTAAGAATTATGATCAACACCATTATTCGATTTTCAGTCACTCACCGCCTGCTGATTTGGTTGGTGGTGCTTCTGCTGGTCGGCGGCGGATGGTACAGCTTTCGTCGGTTGCCGATTGATGCCGTGCCGGATGTAACCAACGTCCAGGTTCAAATTTTGACGGCGGCGCCGGCCCTGTCGCCACTCGAAGTCGAACGGCAAATTACATTCCCGGTTGAAATTACCATGACCGGTTTGCCGGATGTCGAAGAAATTCGCTCGGTCTCAAAATTTGGGTTGTCGGCGGTGACGGTCGTCTTTCACGACGGTGTCAATATTTACTTTGCCCGCCAACTGGTTTCAGAACGGCTGGCCCAGGCTCGCGAACAGATTCCACCAAACCTCGGTTCGCCGGAACTGGGCCCCATCACCACCGGCCTTGGCGAAGTGTATCAATATGAATTAAAAGCTGATCCAGGCAGCGATTATGACCCGACTTCGCTCCGAACGGTCCAGGATTGGATTGTTCGCCGCCAGTTGCTTGGCGTGCCAGGCATCACCGAAGTCAACAGCTTCGGCGGGTTGGAAAAGCAATATCAGGTGCAGGTTGATCCGACCAAACTTCACGGTCTTGGGTTGACGCTACGTGATGTTTTGGACGCGGTGGCCCGGAACAATGCCAATGTCGGCGGTGCCTATATCGAACATGGCGCGGAACAATATGTCATGCGGGGAATTGGATTAGTAAACAATTCAGCGGATATCGCGGAAATCGTGATCAAGACCGGCCCCGAAGGCATCCCTATTTTTGTTCGAGACGTGGCCACGGTTGTCACGGGCGCCGTGGTTCGGCAGGGAGCGGTAACGGCTGACGGAGAAGGTGAAATCGTGTGCGGCATCACCTTGATGCTCAAAGGCGCCAATTCTCGAACCGTGGTCGAAGGTGTCAAAAACAAAGTGGAGCAGGTGAAAAAATCACTTCCCGAAGGCGTGTCCCTGATTCCCTTTTATGACCGGACGGAACTGGTGAACCGGACCCTGCGAACGGTCATCACCAATCTGGTCGAAGGCGCGCTGATTGTGATCCTGGTTCTGATTGTCCTCCTTGGAAACTGGCGTGGCGCCGTGCTGGTGGCGACTGTCATTCCGCTTTCGATGCTCTTTGCGGCCATTGGTATGAATGTATTCGGAGTTTCCGGAAATTTGATGAGCCTGGGTGCGATTGATTTTGGGCTGGTTGTGGATGGTGCGGTGATCATGGTTGAAAACGCCATTCGACGTATTGGCGAACGACAACACCAGCTTGGTCGGACGCTTTCAAAAGAGGAGCTCAAAGAAACAATTTGCTCGGCGGCGGCGGAAGTCCGCAAGGCGACGATGTATGGTGAATTGATTATTGCCGTGGTGTATTTGCCGATTCTCAGTCTGACCGGAATCGAAGGGAAAATGTTCCGCCCCATGGCGATGACCGTCATTTTTGCTTTGGCCGGTGCGATGATTCTGTCGTTGACCTTTGTTCCGGCTGCCATGACACTGGTGTTTCGCGGCCCGGTTTCCGAGCGCGAAAGCGGGTTGATTGCTCTGGTGAAACGTCTGTATCACCCGACATTGGCCTGGGTATTGCAGTTCCGGTCGCAAACGCTCGCGGTGACAACCGGGCTGGTCGTGATTGCAGCGGTGGTTTTTCCATTGCTTGGAGCGGAATTCATTCCACGGCTGGATGAAGGTTCGCTGGCGATTCAGATACAGCAGCTTCCAAGCGTGTCTTTGACCCAATCCATCAAAACCACGACCGAGGTCGAGCGTGTGCTCAAAACGTTTCCTGAAGTGACGCGCGTCGTGTCAAAAACCGGTCGCGCTGAAGTTGCCACTGACCCGATGAGCATTGATTTCAGTGACCTGTATGTTGGACTTAAACCACCTTCGGAGTGGACCAGCGCCAAAACACGCGAAGCCCTGGTTTCCAAAATGGCGGCGGCACTCGAAAGCAAGGTGCCCAATGCCCAATTCAGTTTTTCTCAGCCGATTGAATTGCGTGTCTCCGAATTGATCTCCGGCGTGCGGTCGGATGTGGCCATCAAGTTGTTTGGTGATGACCTGGAAATCCTCAAGATCAAAGCTGATGAAATCGCTCGTGTTGTAAGTCGCATCCCTGGGGCGGCGGATGTCAAAGTCGAAGCAACTGCCGGGCTGCCGCAATTACAAATCATTCCCAATCGTCGGGAAATTGCCCGCCAGGGCATCAACGTTGAGGATGTCAACACGCTGGTTGAATCCATCGTGGCCGGGAAAGAAGCCGGAGTCGTCTATGAAGGCGAACAGCGGTTTGGACTCGTCGTCAGGCTGGATGCCGCCGTCGGGCGCGACATTGATTCAATTAAAAATCTGCAAGTGACAGCCCCAAACGGTGCTCGTATTCGCCTGGCCGAACTGGCAACCGTGACCGTGGTTGAAGGCCCAGCCCAAATTTCACGCGAAGACACCCACCGCCGGATTAGCGTTGAACTCAACATTCGGGGACGCGATATCGCACGTTTCGTCGCCCAGGCCCAGGCTGAACTTGATCGAAAAACTCAGCTTCCAGCCGGGTACTATGTGACCTGGGGCGGGCAATTTGAAAATTTGCAGCAGGCGTCCGAGCGATTGCTGATTGTGGTGCCAATCGCCATGTTTTTGATTCTTATCTTGTTGTTTGCCTCGTTTGGTTCGGTTTGGCAGGCGGTATTGATTTACACCGGAATTCCTTTTGCCGCCGTGGGCGGGGTGGTGGCGCTGTGGTTGCGTGGAATGCCCTTTTCAATCTCAGCCGGGGTCGGCTTTATTGCGCTTTTCGGAGTTGCCGTGTTGAACGGTCTGGTACTGGTCAGCGCCATCAATCAGCTTCAGAAATCGGGACGGACACTGATTCAGGCCGTTCGGGAAGGTGCCGCCTCACGCCTGCGACCAGTGATGATGACCGCGCTTGTGGCCAGCCTTGGATTTTTACCAATGGCGCTGGCCACTTCTGCCGGCGCCGAAGTCCAGCGTCCGCTCGCCACCGTGGTGATTGGGGGGCTGATCACGTCTACGTTATTGACCCTGGTGGTTTTACCGATGCTCTATGGATGGAAAAAATAGGGTTCAGGGTGTTCGACAGTATTTTCTTTTGTTCTTTTGAAACTGGGTGTCCTGATGGTCATGAACACCAGGATAAGGGAACACCGTCCGATCTGGACAACGAGACAAGGCAACACAGTGAATCGCTTTATTTCCCTGCTCCCAACTGGAGGTGATTCAAACCTGTACCGCCTGGGCCGTGTCACCTTGTCTTGATCCCTCCTTCTCGTTGTCCCAAATGTACTCAACTTTCCGTACCCTGGCGCTTATGCTGAGTACAAGTCCTCATAAGTACCTTGTCATAAGTTTCCTGAGATATTGGGTTTGGTAAGTGTTTGATTCTTTTCGTGTCGTTCGTGTGTTTCGTGGTTAAAATGTCTGGAAATTTTCGGTAAGGTACTTAATACCATTTTGGAATGAAGTGATCGTATTAGAGAACAGTCAAGTAATTTAATCAATTGAAGTTAGTGAACTACTGACTACGATCTACTGACTACAAACTGGTATAAGTACCTTACCGAAAATTTCCAGACATTTTAACCACGGAAACCACGGAAACCACGGAAAAAAATCAAGCACTTACCAAATCCAATATCTCAGGAAATTTATGACAAGGTACTTAAAAGGGGGATGAAATTCGATCACTCGCTGGCAGAAACATTGGTTTTCGCCCGGATGGGCGCCGAAGATCCGGTGGTGTGCCCAAAGCGGCAAACCACCGGCTATTTTCCGGCGCCCATTCGGGTGGGAGGTGTCTAGCCCAGGCGACCTTTCCGCAACGGAGATGAAATTTATTGTGTTTTCACCCTGCTTTCCTACAATAGGCACTCCGTTTCGATTACCCCATTTTTCACAAGGATCTCTGTGCCGATTACCCCTTCTACCTTTGTCCATCAAGGGAATATGCGTCTCGGTGAGTTACGCCAGTTGCTGGCGGCTTTGGAATCATCGTTTTCAAAGCATCACCAAAACCTGCAGGAGCTTGAAGCCTCGCGCAACCGGGCGCTCGACCAATTGACGCTGGTAAATTTGCCTGATCTGAGCCAGGAAGCGTTCAATAATGTGCGGACCTTTACCGGCTACGGCCAGTTCCACGTTCGCAACCCGCTGGCCAGAATTGATGAGGAGCGGCGTACCCTCACCCAAACCATTGCCCAGATTGAAGGCGACCCACGGTTTCAGCGCGCCGATGAATTGATCAATCCAACGTCGGGCGAACTGATCCTGAAAACTGAAGCGTTTCGCCGTCAATGCCAGCCGGTGTTTGATGCGGCACACCGGTATGAAGCCTTGCCGCACTTTTTGATCCTGATCGAACGCAACTATGGCACTGACGAATACCCGCTCCGGCCCTGGAATCTGGATTATTACCTCGATTGGAAACATGCGGATGAAATCGTCGAACAGTTGGGCAAGGAAAACTTCGATTTCTGCCGCCATGATTATGTGCATTTGCGACAGGCCCGCGACGAAATGAACCGTGAATTGCAAATCCTGGAACAGGAAATCGCCGCCGTTCATCAACTGGTCGAGCACCATCGCCAGGCAAGGTACCGGCTGGCGAATCTTCCAGAGCTGATCCTGCAGGAAAGCCGGCTGGCTCTGCGCGAACACCTGGCGTTTGTGGACCGTGATCAATTGTTTTCCTGGGCTCAGGGCGACCGCAGCCGTGAAGCGCTGATCAAAATGCTGCACGGCGTCGAAAAGAAAAATGACTATGTGAAACAAATGGCCAACCATCAATTCGTGTATGAACGCGAAATGCTCCAAACCGCCATTGCCAGGCTGGAAAAGAAAATCGCCAAATTTTCACGCCCGAAATATGCCGGGATGGGCGCCATTATTTCGGATCAGGAAGCCGCCGCCTGGCTGGCTGACCCACGACAGAAGCTTGGGGAACGCCGCGACCGGTTCTGGAAAAATTATGATCGGGTCATCGTGTTTCAGGAATATGACCGGTATGACTATGGTCGCGACCTGCTCTGGTGGGATGTGATGACGGATGGCCGGGTTGATGGGTCGTTTATTCCCGAAGTTCGCGAATATTACACTTCCCATCCGGGCTACGATCCACATTCCAGGGATTATCACCACGCTGGACGCACTCTTTCGAGTTATGACAGTTCATACCCTGGCGATACCAGTTTTGTGGAGATTTCATAATGCGCCGATTGACGATTGTGGCCTATGCGGTGAACGGTTCCGGGCTTGGCCATTTGACCCGTGTGACAGCCATTTTGCGCTGGGTTCGGCGATTGGGAAAACTGGTCGGTGTGCAACCAGATATCTACATTCTAACCTCCTCCGAAGCCTCAGCCCTGGCGTTTGAAGAAGGATTCGCGGCCTTTAAGATTCCCAGTAAAACAGCAATTCGGCTGACCAATATTCAAAAAGAAGATTACCTGCGGCTGGCCAAACAATGGATCTGGCATAGTTTGGGATTGCTGCGGCCCGACATTTTGCTGGTTGATACATTTCCCGGCGGTTCGTTCGGAGAGCTGTTTCACGCCCTTGATGGAACCGGCGCAAAGGTGTTTATTCACCGGGCCATGAAGGACGTGTTTTCGCAACAGGAAGTCTTTCAGGCGATGCTCCCACTCTATGATCGAATTTTGGTTCCGGAAGAACCGGGCCAGATGCGAAGTGAACTTTCGTCACGGCTGGCAGCTCGAACCCGATACCTGGGGCCGATTTTATTACGTGATCGGGTGGAACTCCATTCGCGGGCAAAGGCCCGGCACCGGTTGGGAATTCCAGAAAACTCACATGGCGTCTGGGTCAGTGCCGGTGGCGGTGGTGATCCAAAAGCGGCTCAGGTATTGCAACGGCTGGTTGAATCACTTCGAAGCGAACCGAATGTGCATCTGGTGATTGGGGCGGGCCCGTTGTTTCGCGGAGAGCCGATTCGTGGCGCAAACATTACCTGGGTGACCGAATTTAACGCCGCGCTTGATTTTCCGGGTCTGGATTGTGCGTTTTCGGCGGCTGGGTTTAATTCCTACCACGAACTGCTCCACGCCGGCGTCCCGACAGCTTTTTTTGGTCAGGAAAAAATTGCCGACGAACAATCCCGCCGGGTTGAGCGAGCGGTCAAAGCCGGTGCCGCCCAGCTCTTAAAACTTGATGCTGGTGGAATTCCAGAACCTTCATCTATTGTAGAGACCCTGACCTGGTTTCGGGATCCGGAAAATCGTCAGGCGCTGGCGATTGCCGCCAGTGAATTTGTCCCCCGCAATTGGGCCCGGGAAGCCGCATTTGAAGTCCTGGCCACGCAACTCCCGAAATCGCAGTTGGAAGAGGCGCTTGAACTTGGGACGCCGGAATTTTTCTGCCAGCTTGACCGATGGGAACTCGACTTTGATCTGGTTCAGGAAGTGCTCAAAGAACTTGGACCAGACTCGGAAGTTGACGGAAGCGAGCGGCGGGAATTGTTTTTCGAATTGATTGACAATGCCGGCGCCCGTCCCGAAACAACCGCCCGACACTTTCTGGCGCTCGCCAAACGCATGCCGAAACTCACCGATGAAGCGGGCGCGGAAGAGCGCATTGCCCTCGCAATTCAGGTCATCCAGCGGCTCAATTTGTTTGATGATGATCGTGGCGCGACAGCTTTTTTGCGACTGCTCCCAACTGAACGCCAGCCGCAGGCCAATCAATTTGCCGACCAGCTTGCCCTTTTTCTCGAATCGTTACACGCTGCCGGAGAATCACTCTGGCGCGGAATGGCCATCCTGAGCCGGTACCAGGACCAGTTGCCAGCCGGAAGCTCATTTTTGTCAGTTCTGGAAGCTGCCCGAAAAGAAGTTGAGAAGTAGGGTTCCGGGTTCCGGGTTCCGGGTTCGAGGACGAAAGGGACATAAAGGACATAAAGGACATAAAGGACGAAAAAAGAGCCCAACCAATCTTCGAAAACCCGGAACCCCGAACCCCGAACCCCGAACCCCAAACCCCAAACCCCGAAAGGTCCGGGTTGGACCGCAAACAGTGCATTTTGATCTGTCCAACGGCTGCAACACCAATTGCACGACGTGCTGGGATCATTCGCCGTTGCTCTTGCAACCGCGCAGCACGGAGTGGAAACGAAAACAGGTTTCGCTGGCTGATTTTCTTCCGCTGGCGGATGACATTGCTTCGATGAGGTCGGTGGAAGCGGTGATTCTCTCCGGGATGGGCGACCCGTTTGTCAATCAGGATGTGTATTCGATCATTCGGGTGTGCAAACAGTACGGCTGGCAGGTGACGACGCTGACCAATGCGTTGCTGGCTGACCCGGTGCGAATCCTGGAACTCGACGTGGATATGATGTTGATTTCGGTCAATGGCGTGAGTGACCGGTCCTACACCGCTTTTCACCCAAACTTGACGGCACGTGATTTTGCCAAACTGTGCCGCCTGCTCGAACAGTTTGCGACTGTCGGGAAACGATTCAAACACGTCCAGGTCATCAACTGTGACACGGCGGACGAAGTGGTTGAAATGGTTCGCTTTGCCGCCCGTTACAATGCCGAACACATTACTTTTAAACTGGCGAGCCTCGGGCACGGCACCGAACGCTGTGCCATAAGCGAACTTCAACGCGAACGACTGCTTTCCGACCTGATTCCAGCGGCCCGAAGTGAAGCCCAAACCCTCGGCGTATTGACCAATCTGGATGTTTTCGAAGCCCAGGTCCGAACTGGCGGGCTCGCTACCGCACCAATGGCCGACATTGGGTGTTTTATGGGCTGGACCTATGCCCGGGTAACCGTTGACGGCACCATCCTGTATTGTTGCTCCACCGAAGTCGAGGTCGGTCATTTGTCGCGGGGAACATTTTCTGAACAATGGTATGGACCACAATGGAATGCCATCCGTCAGCAACTGATGGCAGGCGAGTATTTTTCAAGCTGTTCGCAATGCGGAAAACTGAACCAGAACGTCAAAATTGGAACCAAAGTGAAAGAAAAATTCGGGGAAACGGTGTACCTTCAGCGAACCGGACGGATAGCGGACAATCCGGTTTAAAACCAGTTTGTAGTCAGTAGTCAGTAGTCAGTAGTCAGTAGTCAGTAGATCATTAAACCAATTTGATTGAATCACTTGACTGTATTCTAATACCATTTTTGGAATGAAGTCCTCGACCGCTTTTGCTCCTTGTCGCGACTACTGCCTCTGAAGCGAAAATATATACATCCCGGCGGTTTCCTGGGTGCCTCTGGCCAGCCCGGTGAGCTGGATCCGGTAATCAGCATCCTTTAAATTATTGATCGGAAATTTCAGGGTCAGAAATTGAGCCGGAGCTTTTCCACCAGGTTTGAGGTGATTCGCCCGGTAAATGGCATTTCCATCTGGGGTCAGGATCTCAACATTGTAGTGAGGAAAACTGTCAACCGGATCAATCAAAAGCTTAAGCGTCACAACTTTAACATTATCAGGAATCACTGGGGCCAGTTCTTCTTCGGCGCCGCGCAGGGAAAATGGCAGCAACGTCACGGCAAATACCGGTTCGACTGGTTTTTCCACCGTCGGCAGGGTTGGTGTTGAAGGTCTCGGTGATTGAGGTTTTGGCCGTATACGCGGTGGTGAATCCCCGGTTCGGGGCGGTTGCGGCTCTGGTATGTCTGGTCCTGGCGCCGGTGGTGGCTCAACTTTGGCTGGCTGTTGGTGGGCAATGTCTGGCTTCCCTGGCTGGTCTGGAGTCCTCAACAGTTGTCTCGCCACCAGGGCCACCACAATCACCAGGGCCGCCATCCCCCAGGCATACCGAACCCTTGGCTGGCTCAGGTCAAACCAGGTGGGAATCCATGTCCGCCAGGAACTGGTTGCCTTCGCCCGAACCGCCTGTTTTTCTCTCAGGGCCTTGATGAGTTCCAGCCGTGACCGCCGCGCGGGAGTCACCAGAAACACCGTCTCAAAGCGGTTTTTTCGCTCAGTCGAGAGCCGATCTTCCAGGAAATCAGCCATCAGTTGATCCTGAAGGACCTTAAAGTTCTCATAGTTTTGGCTGTCGAGGACTGTTTCCTGAAGCGCTAAATGCTCTTCCTCATCCAGCTCGCCGAGTAACATAGCAATTATTTTCTCTTGATCAGTCGTCACAGGGGGAGTTCTCCAAACCAGTTGCGCGGCGTGCTACACAGAAATGAAAAACACCGGAAAAAATTACAAGGAAACCAGTGAAATAGTGAAATAGCGAAATAGCGAAATAGCCAGGAAAAGCGAATCGCGAGAGAAAATACTGCCCAACGCGTTCAAAGCTGGCAATCTATTTAAGGGAGTCGGATGGAAATATCATACCACCAGGGTTCAGGGTTTTCGGAAGGGATGAGGGATGAAGGATAAGGGATGAAAAAATCACCCTGTCACTTTGTCAGTCGGTCATCTTGTCAGGGTTTGGGGTTCAGGGCCAGATCCGGTCGGAGGTACCGGCAAAGTTGGATGACCTGGAAATGGAATGACTGAGGCCGGCAATGGTTCAGGAGCTGGTTGACTTACGGGGGCGATGACTCGCAAGGGAACGACATTGTTGTGCAAGGCATGGTCGAGGTCCTGAATAAATGCCGTCGCCGCCTGGTACCGATCTGAAGGTGTCCGGTGAAGCGCGGTTTGGAGGACCTGCTCAAGTTCGGATGGAATTGGCTCAACCAGGTTTACAAATGATGGATAGGGCTCAGTTAATCGTCGCAACACCAGTTCTGTCACTTTCGGGCTTTCGAACGGCACCTCACCAAAGATCATTTCGTGGATCATCACGCCAAACGCGTATAAATCGGCCCGGTAATCAGGCGGTTCGCTCCGCAATTCTTCAGGGGAATGATACCGTGGTGCCCCGACAATTCCGATTCCAGGATCGTGAGTTCGGAATCCAAACAGCGTGGCGTGCCCTTGAGGATGGACAAACACATGCTCCGGTTTGAAATTTCCGTGCCTATGACCAGCATCGTGGATGCTATCGAGGCCGCAGGCAATCTGCCAGAAAATCGGCAGGCAGTCTTTGAGGTGTTCAAGTCGAGTTTCAAGCGGATAGATTTTGTCGGTCACCGGTGCGCTCTGCCGGAGCCGCTGTTCAAAATGAAACCGCAACGTCACCCCGGTCAGTCGCTGCATCGTGAAAAACGGTTCGCCGTTGGGCATCTGGCCAATGTCGAAAATCGGGACAATGTTTGGATGGGAAACCGCCGAGGCAACCAGGGCTTCGCTCAGAAAAGCCAGGTTTGCGGCGTTTGAGTGGTGAACCGGAACCAAACTATGCTTAAAAGCGACCAAACGATTAAACACACGGGGTTGACGCGCCTCATAGACTTCGGCTGTACTGCTGCGGCCAAGAAGTTGCCCGATGTGATAGGTTTCAATTGTCTGACCAGTCAACATATGAGTTCCAAAGCGGTGTCAAGCCACCGCACTCCGAAGTTCTAAAGCGGCGTCGAGCCGCCGCACTCCAAAGAAAAAAAGGAAGCGACCATGAAAACATTAAAGGCCATTTTCCACAATCATTTTATGGGTATTGCCGTGTTGGGTATAACCAGTCTTTTCGTCATTGGGATTGCCCTGGGAACGGTCCACTCCAGCCATCAGCGCGGGAGAGCAACCTCAACTGATGATGAGCCTGAAACCGGGTTGAAATTTCGTTTGAGCGAAAGTCCAGCCCAGCCTCCCGCCAATGCGCAAACACCAACTCCCAAAACCGAATGGTTGAGCGAATCAGAAACCCGGCAGATTTTCGGACGGCTTCCGAAATTTGAACTTGAGCCGGATGAGGTCAAATCATTCAAATTGCCTGAAAAGTCGCTTCCACCGCCCCGCACGGGAAAAACCGTTCAGACGGCGTTCCCGTCACCTGCCGAAACCGCTTTACCCGAAGTCAAACCGGGTTCAAAGCTCGAAGTGCTGCGCTTTGGTCCGGAAGGCAACGTCGAACTGGCGCCCAATCTGAGCGTGACGTTCAACCAGCCGATGGTGCCGGTCACTGCGATTGAAGATCTGAAAAATCTGCCGGTTCCAGTCAAGCTTTCGCCCGAACCTCCTGGAAAATGGCGCTGGCTGGGCACCAAGACGCTTGTCTTTGAACCAGCGGGACGCTTTCCAATGGCGACTGATTACAAGGTCACGGTTCCCGCCGGCACAAAATCGGCGCTGGGAACGGCACTGGCCGCCGAAACTTCCTGGAAGTTCTCAACGCCTCCGCCAACAGTGAAGAGCACTTCGCCCTCTGGTCAGGCTGAACCGTTGACGCCGCTTTTGTTTATCGCCTTCGATCAAAAAATCAATCCTGAAGTCGTCATCAAAACGATTCAGGTTACGGCTGACGGCAAGCCGGTTGCGGTCAAACTGGCGACTCCCGAACAAATTCAAGCTGATGCCGTGGTCGCCAACTATGCCAAATACACTGAAGCCGGATACTGGCTGGCCTTTCAACCCGTCGAACCGCTTCCGAAAAATGCCGGGGTTACGGTAACAATTCGAACGGGAACCGCTTCCGCCGAAGGTCCACGAACCACAACCGCCGATCAATCCTTCAATTTTCGGACGTATGGCCCGCTGGTTTTGACGGCCAGCCGGTGTGGTTGGGATGAATCTCGCTGTCGTCCGAGTGCCGAATGGTATTTGTTTTTTAGCAACTCACTTGCCATCCGGGATTTCCATAAAGACCAAATCACCATCACGCCAGCAATCAAAGACGCTGACATCAGCGTGAGCAGCAATGACATTACCATCACCGGTGCCAAGGCCGGCAATACGACCTACACCGTGACCGTTGACCGCAGTCTGAAAGATACCTATGGCCAGGTGCTTGGAAAACCAGTCACCGTGACGTTCAAAGTTGGGACTGATGACCCGAACTTTTTTGTTTCGGGGAACATGCTGACGACGTTGGAACCGGCTGGTGCCAAACAACTTCCGGTGTATACAACCAATGTCCCAGAACTTCGGGTCCGGATGTTTCAGGTCACTCCGGCAGACTGGCATGCGTTTCTTGCGTTCCGCCGGGACTGGGATCAACGCCAGCAAAAAGAACGCATCACGCCGCCCGGCAAGCTGATTTCAACCCAAAGGATACCAGTTCGGGGTAAAGCCGATGAATTGACCGAAACACGGATTGATTTGACACCAGCGCTTTCCAATGGCCTGGGGCACGTGATCGTGCTCGTCAAACCGCTCGGAATAAAATCCACCGAATACACCTTTGATGCCGAGCCACGCTGGGTGCAGTCAACCCGGCTGGCGGTTGATGCGCTGGTGGATAACACCGACCTGGTTGCCTGGGCCAATTCACTCGCGGACGGCAAACCGGTCGAAAACGCTGAAGTTGTGCTGTTTCCTGAGAACCTGACCGCCAAAACCGGGACGGATGGACTGGCCAGATTGGCGCTCAAGTCTGAACCGGCTCAGAAATCAAATTTCCTGCTGGTGCGCAAAGGCGCAGACACCGCTATCCTGTCGGAAACCAATGGCTGGTGGCAGGAAAACGGTGACTGGCATCGCAACGCCACGACAGATGGCCTGCGCTGGTTTGTGTTTGATGACCGGAAACTCTACAAACCCGGTGAAACCATCAATGTCAAAGGCTGGATTCGGCGGCTTGGAACCGCCAAAGATGGCGACATTGGCCCGGCGACTGGCATTGGCGAAACCGTGACCTATGCGTTTTTTGATTCTCAGGGCAATGAGTTTGCCAAAGGGACCACGACGCTCAATAGCTACGGTGGATTTTCGTTGACCGGTGACATTCCCAAATCGGTCAATATGGGCTATTCCCGACTGGAACTTTCCGTCACAGCCAGCCCGACCAATGGTCCAACCGACACCAGCACCACGCACACCTTTCAAATCGAAGAGTTCCGCCGGCCTGAATACGAAGTCACGGTCAATGCCACCGACGGTCCGCACCTCATCAAAGGTTTTGCTGAAACGACGGTCAATGCCAGCTACTATTCGGGCGGCGGATTGGGCAATGCCGAAACCAACTGGCGCGTCTCGGCCAAAGGTGGCTCCTACAGCCCGCCTAACTGGGATGAATTCACGTTTGGCACCTGGCAACCCTGGTGGCGTGATTTTTCAAGCCGCTTCCAACCCGAACAGGTTGAAACGTTTACCGCCAAAACCGATTTTGCCGGACAGCATCGGCTGCGAATTGATTTTGATTCGGCGACGCCTCCGCGACCTTACGTGATCAATGCCCAGGCAACCGTCCAGGATGTCAACCGGCAGACAATTACCGGCTCCACGAGCTTTATCGTCCATCCGTCAGCACTCTATGTCGGCGTGAGAGTCAACCGGACATTTATCAATCCAGGCGAAGTCTTCGCCGTTGACACCATCGTCACCAACATTGACGGCAAGGTTCAAACGGGTCGGCAGGTGATGCTCCAGGCCGTGCGGATGGATTGGGTTTTTGAAGAGGGTGCCTGGAAACAAAAAGAAATTGAAGTCCAGAAAACCACGCTAACTTCAACCGACAGGCCGGGATCATGGTCGTTCTCTCCGGGCGAAGGCGGGTCATACAAACTGACCGCCAGAGTAATGGACGACCTCGAACGCTTTAACCAGTCGGAACTGACGCTCTGGGTTTCAGGTGGAAAGCAACCGCCATCAAACGCTCTCGAACAGCAAACTGTGGATTTAATCCCGAACCAGAAAACCTATCAGCCGGGCGAAACGGCTGAAATCCTGGTTCAAGCACCGTTTGTACCTGCCGAAGGTCTGATGACGGTCGAACGAACCGGAATTCTCTACACCGAACGCTTCACCATGACCGGACCTTCAACGACGTTGAAAGTTCCGATTAAGGAAAGCTACCTGCCAAATATCCACGTTCAGGTTGACCTGACCGGCGCGGCTGAACGAATGGGCACCGATGGCAAAGTTGACCCGAAATTGCCGAAACGGCCAGCCTACGCGAAAGGCGCACTCAACCTGAAAATTCCACCGATGACCCGAAAGCTCTCGGTGAAACCCATTCCGCGTGAAAACGCACTCCAACCTGGAAGTGAAACCGCCGTCGAAGTCGAAATCCGCGATGCGGCTGGAAAACCAGTTGCCAGCAGTGAATGTGCCGTGGTCGTGGTTGACGAATCGGTTCTGGCGCTGACGGGCTACAAAATGCAGGATCCACTGGAGTTGTTTTACCAGGATCGAGAAGAAGGTGTGCAGACGAAATATTCAAGAAGTCAGGTGGTGTTGGGGAGCCCCAGGCAGCCAGATACTCCGTTTGAGAGATTAAGCCTTTACGCAAACTTAGGAAAAAATGGGCGTGCAATGGCGAAACCAGTTCCAGCTTCAAAAGGAAGATTGCCTGAATTTATTTTGAAAATTCCTCGTTCAGAAGGAGTATCAAGGCTTCAATCAGAAGGAGAGCCACCTCCCCCTCCAAGCCCAGAACCGTCAACCCAACCGATTGAACTTCGGACCAACTTTGCGGCGCTGGCGGTCTTTTCGCCGTCAGTGATGACGGATGCAAATGGCAAAGCCACCGTCAAATTTAAACTCCCGGATAACCTGACCCGCTACCGCGTGATGGCCGTGGCCGTGGCGGGTGGAAAACAATTTGGATTGGGTGAAGCCGCGATTACGGCCCGATTGCCGTTGATGATTCGGCCTTCGGCGCCGCGCTTTTTGAACTACGGCGACACGTTTGAACTTCCGGTTGTCGTGCAAAACCAGACCGATCAGCCAATGGAAGCTTCGGTTGTGGTGCGTGCCAATCACGTGAAATTTACGCAAGGCGAGGGCCAGCGCGTGACGGTGCCAGCCAATGACCGGGTTGAAATCCGCTTCCCGGCGGCAACGTCAACGGCTGGCGAAGCGCGTTTCCAGGTTGGCGGCGTGGCCGGGAACGCAAGCGATGCGGCTGAAATTTCACTGCCGGTCTACACACCAGCGACCACCGAAGCGTTTGCGACCTATGGCGAAATTGATGCCGGTTCGATTGTGCAGCCGGTTGCGGCACCTGGAAATGTGATTTCAGAATATGGCGGCTTGCAAATCACGACGTCTTCGACCCAGCTTCAGGCGCTGACCGACGCCGTGATTTACCTTTCCAACTATCCTTTTGAATGTTCCGAACAGATTTCGTCACGGATTCTGGCGATTGCAGCCTTGCGTGACGTGTTGACGGCCTTCAAGTCGCCGGATATACCCAAACCTGAAGTCCTGAATGCCAAAGTTCAGGCCGATTTGAAACGGCTGGAAACGCTACAACACAATGACGGAGGATTTTCCTTCTGGCGCAATGACGACGAATCGTGGCCGTACATCAGCATTCACGTGGCGCATGCGCTGGCGCGGGCCCGTGAGAAAAACTATCCCGTTCCGGAGGAAATGCTCAACAAGTCGAAAAACTACCTGAAGTCCATCGAATCGCGGATGAAAAAGGAATACAGCGCGGAAGTCCGCTGGTCATTGATTGCCTACGCGCTCAACATTCGGCACCGGCTGGGTGACAGCGATACCACACGGGCCAAACGCCTGATTGCCGAAGCCAAAGTTGAAAACCTCCCGATGGAAGCCCTGGGGTGGCTGCTTCCGGTTTTATCCAAATCCGCCGAAACAAAACCGGAACTGAATGCCGTGTTGCGGTTTCTAAGTAACCGCGTGACGGAAACCGCCGGTGCGGCTCACTATGTCACCTCCTATCGGGATGGGGCATATGTTCTACTTCACTCTGAACGCCGCACCGACGGCATTATTTTGGAGGGCTTAATTGCAGCACAACCTGAAACTGATCTGATTCCAAAACTGGTGCGTGGCCTGCTGGCCAATCGCACCAAAGGGCGTTGGATGAACACCCAGGAAAACGCCTTTATCCTGCTGGCGCTGGATCGCTATTTCTCAACCTATGAAAAAGCCACCCCCGATTTCATTGCCCGCGCCTGGCTGGGCCAGACCTACGCCGGAGAGTATCAATTCAAAGGCCGAACGACGGACCGCCAGCAAATTGACATCCCGATGTCCTATGTGACCGAAGGCGCGCCGACCAAAAATCTGATCCTGAGCAAAGACGGAACAGGACGGATGTACTACCGCATCGGGATGAACTACGCACCGAAAGATCTGGTGTTAAAGCCTTATGACGCCGGGTTTACGGTGATGCGCGAATACGAAGCCGTAGACAAAGCCACCGACGTGAAGCGCATTTCCGCGACCGAATGGGAAATCAAAGCCGGTGCGCGGGTGCGAGTCAAAGTGACGATGGTGGCGCCAACCCGCCGCTATCACGTGGCGCTGGTGGATCCGCTTCCGGCGGGTCTTGAAATCCTCAATCCGGCGCTGGCAACGACTGGAAGTTTGCCTTCTGAGCAAAGTGACGTGACCCAATCGTGGAACTGGCGCTGGGCCAGAACGTGGTTTGAACACCAGAACCTGCGCGATGACCGGGCCGAAGCCTTCACGTCGCTGCTGTGGGACGGCGTGTATCGCTATGTCTACTATGCCCAGGCGACGACTCCGGGGAGATTCATCGTCCCACCAACCAAGGCCGAAGAAATGTACGCTCCCGAAACCTTTGGCCGTGGACAAACGGATGTGGTGACGGTGCGGTGATCTGTTAGGGGTCAGGGGTTTCACTGGTTGATTTGGTTTGAGTCCGCGAAGCGGGCGACATATTTAAAGCCTCGGGTGGAGCGTAGCGGAATCCGTGGAAAAAGGTGGAACACAACGGAATCCGTCAAAAACTACTGCTCTCCCACCGGCGGTTCAGGCTGGCGGGTTGATTTTTTCCACGGACTCCACTCGCTAACGCTCGTTTCGCCCGAGGCTTTAAATATGTCGCCCGCTTCGCGGACTCAAGATTTTGTTCACTGAATCGAGCAGGTCTGAAATTTCTTGAAAAAAATATAAAGTGTCAACGCGTTGACACTCATCTAACTTATTGAATATTCACCGGTTAAGTAGGGAAACTCACGTGAGCGTCAAACCGTCGCTGGTTCAACCAGCAACTTAATTCCAGCAATGATCTGGGCCATTCGCTCGGGTGAAAGCTGACCAATTTTATCAACCAGATCCTGCTTATCAATTGTAAAGAGCTGAGTGATATTCACGACGCTGAGTTCTGAAAGATTTGCTTCTCCGGCATTTAAGAGAACGTTTCCTGGTGCCGTAGCCCGCTTGAGGTTTGTGGTGAGCGTACAAATTACGGTTGTTCGAAGCTTGCTTTGGTTGAACAGGTCATTTTGAACCACGACACAAGGCCGGAGGTATCCAGGTTCAGAGCCGATTGGTTCGTCAAATTCCGCCCAGTAAATCTCACCCTGGCGCACTGTTCTCATGGCTGGTCTTGCTCCAGTATCCGGCGAAATCGAGGCTTCATACGAGATTGAAACTGCTGATCTTCGTCTGAAGGGTCGTCGCCATATGCCGCATTCAGTTGAATAAGCAGTTGTTGATTTCTGTGCTTTTGGAGAAATTCTTCTAATGCCAGAGCGACAACCTGGCTTCGCGGAAGTTTCAGGTCCCGTGCTGCTTCATCCGTAGCGTTCAGCAGAGTTTTTGAGATTGATACAGCAGTTTTAACAGTAGACATAGAAAAAGTATTCCTTTTTGGTAATACCATCAGTATAGCATAGAACAAATTTGGAGTGCTGGGACTTGTCACAGCTTTGGTTTTCAAAAAGTGTCAACGCGTTGACAGTTATCTAACTTATTGAATATTCACCGGTTAAGTGGGGAAACTCATATGAGCGTCCGTTGCCTCTTTGTCTTCGGCAATTCTGGTTTTGGTCTGACTCGATTGACAGGTTTTCTGGGATTGCTGGTTGTATCGGCCTCACTGGTCGCAGTGGTGTCGGGCCAGCGAAGTCCCTATTACCACCCGTCGCCGCTCTCTTTTGGGGATTCAACTCAGGCGAAACTTGAAATTCGACTCAGTGAAGCAAAAGGACAGCCCCCAATGCTTCCGGCACCGCCTCGTGCCACACCGCAATGGCTTTCGCGTTCTGAAACCCAGACCATTTTGGATCGCCTGCCGGTGCTGGATCCGCTCCGAAAAACAGACCCGTCGTTTGTCCTGCCCGTCACAACCCGCAGACTTCCCAAAGGTGGAGAAGTGGTCAAAACGGTTTTGGCCCCTTCTGTTCCAGTTCAACCCGTGCCGCCAGCGCCTGAACCGGTTGATACCAGCCCGGTTGAAATTGTCCGGTATCAACCGGATGGGTACATGGGCGAAGCGGTTGTGGTTTCAGTGACTTTTTCACAGCCGATGGTTGCGGTGACCAGCGTCCGTACCCTGACTCAAGCTGAATCCCCAGTCAAAATCACGCCCGAAGTTCCAGGCACCTGGCAGTGGATTGACACGCAAACTCTGGTATTTCAACCGGTTCGCCGGTTCCCAATGGCAACCGGATTTCAGGTGACGGTTGATCCCAACATTCGCTCGGCACTCGATCAACCGCTCAAAGAAGGAAAGACCTGGTCATTTTTGACTCCTGCTCCACGAGTATTGCATTTCTCTCCCACCGGCACCGTTGGGGTTGAACCGTTGATGGTCGTGACATTCAATCAGGAAATTGATCCAGCCCAGGTGGTGTCGTTGACCAGAGTGGGAGTTGCCGATCAGGATCTGCCGGTCAGAATGGCCACTGAGACTGAGGTTCAAGCCGATGATTATGTTTCAAGCACGGTCAAAATGGCCGGCAACAATCGGTGTGTGGTGTTTCGGGCTCTCAAACCACTTCCGAAAAGCTCGCTGATCATTATCCAAATTCAACCCGGAGTGAAATCGAAGGAAGGCCCGCTGGTTTCAGAGAAGTCAAATTACTTTTCTTTTTCAACCTTTGCACCTTTGAAAATTCAAAGAACCAGTTGTAGCACCTATTCGGGATGTCGCCCCAACTCCGACTGGACCATCATCTTTTCAAATCCCCTTGACCTCGCCTCTTTTAAACCCGAATTGATTACAATCAATCCTCCGATTTCGAAACCTGAAATTGAAGTCAATCAGACCAGAATCACCATTTCGGGGTTTAAACGCGGGAATCAGACTTATGAAGTCACGCTCAATCCGCAGTTGCGCGACCAGTTTGGCCAAACGTTGGGCACTCCAGAAAAAGTGAAGTTTCAAGTCGAGCAAAGCGAACCATTCTGTCAGTTGCCATCCAATTTTGTCGTCACGCTGGATCCAACCGGACCTCCGACGATTCCGGTCTATACGGTCAACTACCTGGCCTTCAAATACAAGGTTTATCGGGTCGAACCAAACCAGTGGAATGCCTACAACTCCCATCGCGATTGGAGCTTTCAAAATCGAACTGAAGTCCCTCCACCACCCGGATGGAAACTGGTTTCCTCAAAAGTTGTCAAACTGGATACCAGACCGGAAGAACTGATTGAAACCCCGCTTGATTTGCGTCCGTGGCTCACCAACGGAACTGGGCATCTGGTGTTGCACGTCACGCCATTGTTAGCTGGAAAGTACCCGCACTTTCAAAATCAGACATTGTTGTGGGTTCAATCAACCCGACTGGCGGCAGATGCCTACCGAGACCAGTCTGATTTGATGGTGTCGGTGACGTCACTGGTGGACGGAAAGCCCGTGAATCAGGCGAGCGTGACCTTGATGCCGGAAAAACTTGAAACCCGAACTGGCCCTGATGGATTGGGAGTATTGAAAGTTGGTGCTTCGACTTCAATCGAGTTTCAAGTTTTGGTCATTCGCCAGGGTGAAGACAGTTTGCTGTTGCCGGAACCCCAATTCTGGGCAGAGGAGGCAACTGATTGGGACCAGCCTTCAGTGATTGACCGACTGCAGTGGTATGTCTTTGATGATCGAAGAATCTATCAACCGGGAGAAGAACTCCACCTCAAAGGCTGGATTCGCCGCATCCAGGGACATAAAGGCGGCGATGTTGATCTGGCTCGCGAGCATGTGAAAAAACTGAAGTATGTCCTCCGAGATCCAAGAGGTGTTGACCTGCATCGGGGTGAACTTCCCATCAATGCCTTTGGCGGATTTGATACCGTGCTGTCGTTACCAAAAAATATCAATTCCGGCACTTGCCGGATTGAGTTTCTGTGTACCTCTCAAACGGCTGGAATTGTCCTTGGCAAATACCTGCACCGCTTCCAGGTTGAAGAATTCCGCCGACCTGATTTTGAAGTGTCCGTGACGACGGATCTGCAACCGAAAATTCTTCATAACCCAACTGAAGTCATGACATCCGCCAAAATCTATGGCGGCGGGGCGCTCTCAAATGCCCCGGTTACCTGGAAAGTTGTAACCAAGCCTGTGTATTTTCGTCCGCCCAACTGGGATGAATTTGTGTTTGGCGAAGGCTTTGGGGCCTGGTATCCCGTGGAATGGGAGGAATTTCCTGATCAATCTTTCTGGATTGCACGCTATTCGCAGTCTGAAGAGGGCCAGACTTTTTCAGGGAAAACCGACACGTTGGGAAATCACCGTTTGCAGATTGATTTTGACCGGATGACCCAATTCAAACCCTTTCTGGTCAATGCCGAAGCGACCATTTCAGATGTCAACCGGCAGGCAATTTCCAATTCAACCAGCTTTCTGGTTCATCCTTCGTCGCTCTATGTCGGGCTGAAATCAAACCGGCGAATGAAGCACCTTGAGGATGAAGCATTCAAAGTCGAAGTCGTGGTGACCGATATCGAAGGCAAACCGGTCCCAAACCAGCCGGTAACCTTCAAACTGAGTCGAGAAACCAAAAAGGGCTGGGTGTCACTGCCCGATCAAACAGCAACCTCGGCCAATCTTCCCACGCTGGTTGAACTCAACCCAACTGAAGGCGGACGATATCAGCTTATTGCCGAAATTACCGACCCACAGGGGCGGAGAAACCAGGCGTTCTTTACACTCTGGGTCACGGGTGGCTTTCGTGAGGTTGAAGCCGATCTTGAAGAGGAACAGGTCGGATTGATTTCAGACAAAGCGGTTTACCAGCCAGGAGAAACCGCCGAACTTGCGATTGAGTCGCCGTTTGTTCCGGCTGAAGCCCTGTTGACCGTGCAGCGATTGGGAGTCATTCACACCGAACGGTTGACCATCACCGAGCCGGTGTATCGGTACAGACTTCCAATTCTGGAAAGCCACGTTCCCAATATGACGGTTCAGGTTGATTTAACCGGCGCGACGACTCGCACGAACCGAAAGGGAATCCCAGACCCGAATTTACCCCGCCGCCCGGCCTTTGCCACTGGAAGCCTCGAACTGGTGATTTCACCCGTTACCCGCACGCTGACGGTTACCGCGACGCCTCACAAACCAGAAGTGAAACCCGGTGAGGACAATGTGGTTGACGTGCAGGTGGTTGATTCAAAAGGAGTTCCAGTTCAAGAAAGCGAATGTGCCGTGGTGGTGGTTGACGAAGCCATCCTGGCGTTGACCGGTTACCGGCTGATTGACCCGATCAAATGGTTTTATGTGAAGCGCCCGGCTGGAACAGAAACCGAGCGCTCGCGGCACGATGTGTTGCTGGCGGATTTGGAAAAAACCAGTGCTGATAAACCCAAAATTACCCGCATGGGTGGCTACGGCGGATTTGGTGACGGCAGTGGTGATTTTGGCGATGGTGATGGGGTGTTGGCCCGCCCGACCCCCAGGCCCGGAGTACCAGTTCCGGGATTTAAAGAACGCAAAAACTTTAATCCGCTGGCCGTGTTTTCTCCTGTGGCAAGAACCGATGCCGAGGGGAGAGCCACGATCAAATTTACGATGCCCGATACCCTGACTCGTTATCGGGTCGTGGTTGTGGCCGTGGCTGGCGAAAACAAATTTGGCAAAATTGAAAATGTTCTCACGGCCCGATTACCGCTGGCGATCAAACTTTCTCCGCCCCGATTTTTGAACCACGGCGACCAGTGTGAATTTCCAGTTGTGATCCAGAACCAGACCAGTTCACCCCAGGATGTCAAAGTTGTCATTCGCTCAAATCGGATTGAATTTTCCGAAAGTGGCGGGCAACACGTGACGGTTCCGGCCAACGACCAGCTTGAAATCCGCTTTCCAGGCACCGCCACCCAGGTTGGCGACGCCCACTATCAGGTGGCCGCCCTGGCCGGAGACTTTACTGATGCGGTCTCTGGAAAAATCCCGATCTACACCCCAGCCACAACCGAAGCGACTGCGACCTATGGCGAAGTTGACTCAGGCGGCGTGACCCAGCCGGTTGAGTTGCCGTCCAATGTCTACTCAGAATATGGAGGACTGGAGATTTCGACGTCTTCGACGCAACTTCAGGAACTGACCGACGCGGCCTTGTATTTGGTCAACTATCCTTATGACTGCAGCGAACAGATTGCGTCCCGGCTGCTTTCAGTCGCGGCCCTGCACGATGTCCTGACCGCGTTTCAATCGTCTGATTTGCCGCCAACGAACATTCTCTTTGAAAAAGTTCTTTTGGATTTACATCGGCTGAGGTCGTTGCAGCATCGGGACGGTGGTTTTTCATACTGGCGAACGGATGACAAAAGCCTTCCCTTTATATCGGTTCACGTGGCGCATGCCCTGGCCGTGGCAAAATCAAAGGGCTTTGGGCCGCTTGATCTTGAATTGACTCACGTTCACGACTATTTGAAACAAATTGAAGCCCATATTCCAGGCGAGTATTCAGTTTCAACACGACAAGCGATCATTGCCTATTCGCTATATGTTCGCCATTTGCTTGGAGATACCGACATTGCGAAAGCCAGGCAATTGACAGCGGTCACTTCACCCGAGGCCCTGCCGCTCGATGCCATTGGTTGGGTATTGCCCGTGCTGGCGAGTGACCCCGCCGCGAAGGAAGACGTAGACCGGTTTTTGAAACATTTGAACAACCACGTGACCGAAACTCCCGCAACCGCAAACTTTATCAATGCAGTGTTGGATGGCCCCGAGATCCTGCTCTATTCCAACCGTCGGACCGACGGCATTTTGTTGAATGCCCTCATGGCGGCACAACCTGATAACAAGTTGATTCCAAAGCTGGTGCGAGGGTTACTTGGTCATCGGACTCGTGGACGCTGGCTCAACACCCAGGAAAATGTGTTTATTCTGCTCGCGCTGGACCACTATTTTCGAGCCTACGAAAAGACTACGCCTGATTTTGTCGCCCGTGCCTGGCTGGGTCAGACCTTTGCCGGAGAGCACACGTTTCGAGGCCGCACCACTGAACACCACCTGATTGAAGTTCCGATGCCGGTTGTTCTGGCTGGTCCACTCACACAAAATGTTGTGCTTCAAAAGGCCGGGGCTGGTCGGATGTACTACCGTGTTGGTTTGAAATATGCCCCACACGATAAAATGCAACGGCCACTGGATGCTGGATTCAAAGTTTCGCGCCGTTACGAAGCGGTTGACCATCCCGACGATGTGAAACAAGTTTCCGAAACCGAATGGAGCATCCGGGCTGGTGCCAGAGTCAAAATAACCGTTCGGATGGTTGCTCCGGCCACTCGCTATCACGTCGCACTGGTTGACCCGCTCCCTGCCGGACTGGAAATCCTCAACCCGGTCCTGGCCACAACCGGCACCCTTCCTGATGGCCGGCTGTACGCTGAACGAAGCTGGAGTTCGTGGCTCCGCTGGCGCTGGTTCGAACATGAAAATTTAAAGTCTGATCGCGCCGAAGTCTTCAAATCCTATTTGTATTCAGGAGTTTACCAGTATTCCTATTATGCCCGAGCTACGACGCCGGGAACGTTCTTCGCCCTGCCGCCGAAAGCTGAGGAAATGTACTTTCCTGAAACCTTTGGCCGGGGCCAGACAGATGTTGTGACGGTCAAGTGACGAAATTCATTCCTCTTGCTAAGTACAAATCCTCATAAATGGGGGATGGAGCTTCGGTGATTCCGAATTGGCTTTCGCCCGGATGGGCGCCGGACAATAGCCGGTGGTTTGCCGCTTTGGGCATACCACTGGATCTTCGGTCCGCAGTGGTTCGCGCCCGGATGGGCGCTGGAACAGGAGTGGTGAGCGAAGAGCCGAAAATCTCACGGGAAACGAGATCGAACCAGCTTCCAGCGCCCATCCGGGCGCGAACCCGTGATGGCGACGCTGTCCGGTGGCCGCGTGTCCAAAGCGACACTTGCCACAGGCTATTTTCCACCGCCCATCCGGGCGAAAACCAATGTTTCTCCCAGCGAGTGGTCGAATTTCATCCCCTTTATGGGGAATTGTACTAAGCTTCGCTGATTCAGGCTCTTTTTTTTCAGCCGGTATCAGTCAGAAACAACAGGTGCCATCGGTCTGTGGTAGTTCACGAATTGGAACAGACATTCCCCATCACACCCGATCAGAATGCCAGGATGGCAGATCGGTTGAATGTGTCAACGCGTTGACAGTCATCGAACCTGCTGATTCTGAAATAGTTAAGTGGGGAAACTCTCATGAGCATCAAGCCGGAAAATCTCATCGTCAGGCGTGAGCACTTACCGGAACGCTGCGAAATCTGCCATCAGTCAGACCAGTTTGACCCACCAACTGGCCTCTGTGTGCGATGTCAGGCCATTGCTAGTCAGCTTCAATCCTCATCTGTTGCTCCTTCTGAGGTTGCGTTAAAGGGCAACCGAAGAACCGGCGCTGCCAGTCTAGGAATCATTTATAGTGTGTTTCTTGCGGTTTACCTTATGATTCTGATGGGAGTTTTGACCGATAAGTACATAGCGAATTATGAAAGCCAGCTTGGTGTTGTCGGCTCAGGTTTTGTTGTCATTTTGTTGTCTCCGTTTGTTGGGTATCTGGCTGGAACGAAAGCACAAATCTTTGCCGAATATCGTGCCGCCAGAAAGAACACATCACTTTCCTACCCAGTTGAAGTCGTCTGGATTATTCTCTGGTCAACGATTGCGGTTGTTGGGAGCTGGCTCCTGCTGGCGTCACTATGTGGGTTCCCGTTGTTATTTCAAAGATAAAAAAATGCCATGTCTGAAGAACTCAAAGTCAAACGCGAATCACTCGCCGAACGCTGCGAAATCTGCCATCAGTCAGACCAGTTTGACCCGGCGACCAATCTTTGTACCCGATGTGAACTGGTGCCTCTCAATCCTGACCAGTCCGGTTCTGAATCTGAGTTGAATCAACAGGATTTTAAAAAGTGGGCAACCGGGTGCGCGCCGATTGTCATAAGTATGCTGGCTGGTATTTTTTCTAGCATCGTATTTGTTTCTCTTGTTACTTTGCTCTCTGTTGGAACACGTTCACGGAATAAATTAGGCACTATCATCAGGAATTCCCGGCGAGCAGGCCAGGTAGACCCGATCTTTGTCGGTCAGGCTGGTTTGTCACCTCCAGCCGACAGACCACAAGTGAACCTGCGGTTGAGTTGGAAACAGCAGGCCAGAGAGTTTCAATTGAGTG
>JACQXX010000044.1 GCA_016208495.1 Acidobacteriota bacterium
CGTCTCAAAGGATTGCCACCTGAGGAGCGTCTCAAAGGATTGCCACCGGAAGAACGCCTCAAAGACTTGTCATCAGATGAGGTTTTAAAACACTTCAAGATTGAAGAAATCGAGGCATACCTGGACAAGCTCCGGCGGCAAGCCGAGGCTGAATCATCTGACCAAGCCTGAACGCTATCGTTTTCAAGAAAAAGAATTTGGAGTGCTATGTGGGTGGACGGCATGTAGCCTCTCACGTGTAGGTTTTTTGATTTCATTCCCGTTGGGATGGAGCAAGGTGAGCCGGTTGGTTGCGAGGTTTTGGGAGTTACCACCGGAACCAGGTTGGTTTTTTCCTCCTCCCCGCACGGCCCGCGCCCCCGTGGGGGCACGGGCCGTGCGGGGAAATATTGAGGGTGACCAAGGTCCGGTGGTGGCGCGTCCAAAGCGACGCTGACCACCGGCTAAATTTGCTCCATCCCTTTGGGATAAAATCCAACTCAGGCAAATATTTCATGGGAGCGCCGGCGAGAAGTCGGGTTCGTCGTAGTGAGCGGGAGGTTTCGGGTTGTGAGCCACACCCTGATTTTGTTGGCGCTGTTCTTTTGGCGGGATCATTCTCAATTCTTCATTCTCAATTCTTCATTCTTTCATTCAAGAAACTGCTTTGGTTGGCTTCTGCGTAGCCCCCTCTTCGTCCTATAATCACGCGCTTCAAATCTCTCTCCCCTGAAAGACCTTTCACTCATGCAGATGTCACTCAAAGCGGCAGCCTGTTTCGCCGGCTTGTGGTTCTTCCTTGTCTTCACCAGTGTCGTGGTGTGTGGGCAAACCTATCGGTTCCGGGTCTACACGACCAATACCGGTCTCCCAAATAACGCGGTGTATTCGATTTACCAGGATAGCCACGGTTATATGTGGTTTGGTACGGATCAGGGAGTGTCGCGCTACGACGGGCAAAACTACGTCAATTTGAGTGTGCCGCAGGGAATGGCAGATGCCCCGGTCCGGGCACTGGCCGAAGATCAATCGGGAAATCTGTGGGTGGGGACACGGGGTGGGGTCAGCCGCTTTGATGGAATGACCTTCACCAATTTCACGCCCAAAGATGGTCTTTCGAATGCTGAAATTCGATCCTTGCTTTGTACCCGCGATGGGGCCATGTGGATTGGTACGGCGAGTGGTTTAAATCGCTATGAGGGCGGACAGTTTATCCAATATGGGGTCAAACAGGGGCTGCCGGATAAGCCAGTTTGGGCCATGCTCGAAGACCACAATGGTATGTTGTGGCTTGGGTTACGCGGTGGGGGACTGGTTCGGTTTGACGGGGAAACGTTTGTTACCTACGGCTTGAAAGACGGGTTGCCGAATGAAAATGTCTTTGATCTGGCCGAAGATTCATTCGGAAGTTTATGGCTCGCGACTGGTGCCGGGGTGGTGCAGTTTCAGGCGTCGCGGTTTCGTCTCTATGGTGCTGCCGAGGCATTACCCAGCACCGATGTCAGTAATGTGCTGGTTGATCGTGGGAATCAGGTCTGGTGTGGGACCTTCGGCGGTGGCGTTGCCCGGCTTGAAAATGGTCGTTTTGTAACCCTGAACCGCTCAAATGGTCTTCCGGATGACTACATTACCTCAATGATCGAAGATTATGAGGGGAACCTCTGGTGCGGGACGCGCTGGAGCGGGGCGTGCCACCTCGGCAGCGAAATGTTTGCCAATTATACCGCCGCTTCATCCGGGATCGGTGGGGGCGTCATCACGGGCATGGCCCAAACGCCGGATGGCGCCTTATGGTTTGCTTCAATCAATAGCGGACTGTCACGACTGGATAAAACCGGTCAGTTCCAACGCTTTGGCGTCAAAGATGGACTGCTCGAAGAATCAATCTGGGCCATTTTTGTTGATCATCTGGGACGACTCTGGATCGGGTCATCCCAGGGATTGACCTGTTATGCCGATGGGCGATTCCAAACCTATCGGTTTGAACAGTTTATTCCAGCGGGAACGCGGATTTCCTGCATTGTTGAAGATACACAGGGGTGGATCTGGCTCGGCAGTGATTCAGCTTCAAGTCCAGGATTGCTGGCGTTTGATGGCCAGCAGTTTCAGCAGTATGGGACAGCTCAGGGCTTGCCTCATGCTCAAATCAACGCCCTGGTCCGAGATCGAGAGGGTGGAATCTGGGTGTGCAGCGACAACGGATTGAGCCGATTCGATGGGAAATCATTTCAGGAAATCAAAGGGCTGCCGAATAAGTATGTTCAATGTTTTCATGAAGATACCCAGGGGCAACTGTGGGCTGGAACTTCAAACGGGCTGTGTTTGATTGATCGCACCCAGGTGTTGCGGGTCTACCGCCTGGAGGATGGGTTGGTCTCCAATAGCCTGTATTGTTTAACCAGTGTGAAGCAAACCCTGTGGATTGGGACCCGCCAGGGGATTTCTGCCTTTGATGGCCAGCAGTTTCGCAGCTTCACCGTCAAAGATGGTTTGGTGAGCAATGATATTTCTCGCACCGGGTGCCTGGCTGCCGAGGATGGCAGTATCTGGTTTGGGACCAACGAGGGAGTGGTCCATTGCCGGCCTGACCGTGGACAGCGTATGCCGGTGCCGCCACGACTGCACATCAATTCAATTCATATTCAAGGCCAGATGGTGGGCAATTCCATTAGCGTGACGTTTTACCGGGAGCAAGTACCACCGCCACTACGCTATGATCAAAATAGTATCACCTTTGAATATGTCGGACTGTCGTTCACCAATGAAGCCGCCGTGCGGTATGTCGTAAAACTGGAAGGGTTTGACCCGGAATGGCAGCCAGCCACAACCCAGCGGTTTGCCCGCTATACCAATTTGCCTCCGCGCCGGTATCGCTTCCTGGTCAAAGCCCAATCCTCCACTGGCATCTGGAGCGACCAGCAGGTGGTTGAGATCGTGATTGAGCCGCCGTTCTGGCAAACCTGGTGGTTTCGACTTTTGGTTGTGGTTGGAGTTGTTGGAATTGGCTCGAGCGTATATGCTTGGCGGATTCAAACCCTGGAACATCGTCACCAGCAAAAACTTGCCTCGCTCCGTCGGCTCCTGGAAAGTATTCGGATCATCAATTCGCAACTCGCACTCTCAACTGTGCTGCAAAATATTGCTGAAGAAAGTGCCCGCCTGGTTGGCGGTCAACCTGGAGGCATTGGCCTGGTTGAACACCAACGGGTGGTCTTTAAGCAATTATGGAGCGATCACGGTTGGCAGGACACCGCGCTCGTCTTTCAATTTGGTCAAGGGGTGGCCGGTCGGGTGGCTGAATCAGGAACGCCGCTGGTGGTGGCGCATCCTGAAGCTTCACCTGAAACGGCCTACCCAGAGAACGTGGCTGGTTTGTATAAAGCTGGGGTGCTCGGAGTGCCTATCCGAACACGAACCGGGTTGGTGGTTGGAGTTTTAGAGGTTCGCAATCGCCCTGGGCACAAGCTATTCTCTGAAACCGATTGTCAGTTGATCGAATCACTCGCCAATCAAGCCGCCGTGGCCATCGAAAACGCCGCTTTGTATGGCGAGGTCGCGGTCAAAAACACTGAACTCGAAGAGAAAAATCAGATGATCGGGCGGTCGCTGGCCGAACTTGAACGACTCTATCAACAAGAACAGGAAGTCACCCGCACGCTGCAGGAACTCAACCAGATGAAGACCAACTTCATTGTGGTCACCTCGCACGAGATGCGAACGCCGCTGACAGTGCTCAAAGGGTATAACGAAGCGTTGCTGGGTGAATTCTTTGGCGAATTGAGCCCGATGCAGCAAAAATCACTCAATGTCAGCCAGCGCATGATTGACCGCATGGTCAACAGTTTCAATGATATCCTGGAGATGCTCAAAATCAACGAGGGCGTGGCAACACTCCATCGCAAGCCCACGGATCTGAGCCGGCTGACACATAGTGTTTTGGAGGAACTGTCACCCTTTATCGAAAAACGGAAACAGCGAGTTGATCTTGAAACGTCTGGCTCATTGATGGTCGCGGTTGATCAGGAAAAACTGGCGTTGGTGTTGATGAATCTGGTTCAGAACGCCATCAAATTTACACCTGACGGCGGTGTGATTCGCATTGAAATTGCACGGCAGGAGAACCAGATTTGCCTTCAAGTTACCGATTCTGGAATTGGGATTGATGCTGGGGAACTTGAGCGAATTTTTGATAAGTTTTACACCACGCCGGACCCTTCGACCCACAGCTCAGGCCGGTTTGAATTTTCCGCGCGTGGCACCGGACTCGGGCTGGCGATTGCCAAAAGCTATGTCGAAGCCCACGGTGGCCGCATTTGGGCCGAATCTCCAGGAAAAGGGCAGGGCAGCACCTTCCGGGTTGAACTTCCGGTTCAGGTGACAGGGTGACAAGGTGACAGGGTGACAGGGTGACAGGGTGAGGGTGAGGTGACAGTAAGGGCGCTGTTGCTTCGAACCGCGCCCTCTTCGAAAACTCGGAACTCGGAACTCGGAACTCGGAACTCGGAACTCGGAACTCGGAACTCGGAACCCGGAACCCGGAACCCGGAACCCGGAACCCGGAACCCGGAACCCGGAACCCGGAACCCGGAACCCGAAATTTCTATTTACTCAAAAAGGAACTTACTTGCATGACCATTCTCATTATCGGCGCTGGATTTAGTGGAACGCTCACGGCTGTCCATTTGCTTCAGCGCGGATTCAGTCGCCCAACTCGCATCATACTGGTCAGTCGAGTCGAGCCGATGGCCCGTGGCGTGGCGTATGGAACCCGCAACGACCAGCATTTGCTGAATGTGGTGGCTGGCCGGATGAGCGCCCTGGCGGACGATGAAGACAATTTTCTGCATTTCGCCCAGGGCCGCAACCCATCCATTGACGGGGCCTCATTTGTATCACGGCGGCTCTATGGTGAATATCTGGGGTATTTACTTGATCAGGCTGAAGCCGAAGCCGCACCTGGAATGCGGCTGGAACGTGTTTTAAGTGAGGTTGAAGCAATCGAAGTATCTGAAAGCAATCAAATTGCAACAGTTCTTCTGTCAAATGGAGAACAGATCATCGCCGACCGGGTTGTGTTAGCCACCGGCAATTTCGCACCGTCAAATCCACCAGTTCAAAACCCAGAATTTTATGTCAGCCCACGCTATGTGCGGGATCCGTGGGCGCCGGGTGCCCTCGATACCGTTGACCCAGACCAGGGAGTGCTTTTGATTGGAACTGGGTTGACGATGCTGGATGTTGTTCTGGACCTGCATCGCCGTGCCAAACTGGGCCGTGCCAAACTGGTTGCGCTCTCACGGCGCGGGCTACTGCCTCAACCACACCGTTCGCCGGGTGTTCCTCCGTCGCACGATCATCTCCCTCCTGGGTTACTGATGGGACCCAATACCGTCCGCAATTATTTTCATGCGGTTCGATCTCATATCAAAGAACTGGCCGAACAGGGTGTTGACTGGCGTGAAGTCATCAATTCGATGCGCCCAATTACTCCGAAGCTCTGGCAAATGCTGCCCGTTGAAGAACGATCCCGCTTTTTGCGTCATGTGCGCCATTACTGGGATGTTTGCCGTCACCGGATGGCCACTGAGCCTGCCAATATCCTTTACCGACTGATGGAAGATGGTGAGCTTTCAATCGTCGCCGGGCGGTTGGTGTCGTTCACTGAGCAGGTTGATTCGGTCGAGGTAACGCTTCGGTTGCGTCAGCAGCGCGACCTCCAAAGCCTGAAGGTCAGTTCGGTAGTGAATTGCACGGGACCAGAAACGAATATCGCGCGACTGGCAGATCCGTTGATGCAGTCCCTTTGCGTGAAAGGATTGATCCAACCGGATGCCCTCGGTCTCGGACTTGAACTCTCCGACACGGGCGCTGTGGTCAATCGCGAAGGTCAGGCATCACAGGTGATGTACTACGTCGGGCCATTGCTCAAAGCCCGGTACTGGGAAAGCATCGCGGTTCCTGAGTTGCGAATTCACACCGCCAACCTGGCTGAGACCATTCGGAACTCTTTTGAAGAAGCGCCCGCCGGGGTTACCACTTTGAGCGAATAGCGGTCGGCGGCAAAAATCAATAGGACAGAAAGGACGCAGAAGACAAAAAAGACCCTGACTCAAAACCCTGAACCCTGAACCCTGAACCCCAATATGTGGTTACACAACAGTTCCTTCCTTCAATCTGGGAAACGGCAACCAGCCACACCTGGTGACTGGCAGCGAAGGTGTGGTGTGATTTGCCTGCATCTGGTCCTGAGCCTGGTTGTCCTGTGCGGGTTGGAGCTGTCTGTTTCTGCTCAGATTTACCGGTTTAAGTCCTACACCTCAGGGTCCGGCCTGCCCAGCAACGTCATCTACAGTATGTTTCAGGACAGCAAGGGCTTTCTCTGGATTGGAACGGATAGTGGGTTGTGTTGCTATGATGGCGTCGGGTTTCAAATTTACAGCAAGGACGAAGGGTTACCTGACACCAATGTCCGGGCGATGTGCGAAGACAAACAGGGACAGTTGTGGGTGACGACTGAAGGTGGGGTCAGCCGATTTACCGGCAGTGGGTTTGTAACCTTCACCACGGCGCAGGGCCTTTCCAACAATCGTACTTATTCGGCGACCGTCGGGCGGGATGGTACATTGTGGTTTGGAACAGCCAATGGCCTGAATCGCTTTGACGGAAAGCGGTTTACCGCTTACGGCACTGAACAGGGATTACCAGCGGAACGAATCTGGGCGCTCCTGGAAGATTCCAAGGGGACGCTCTGGATTGGTCAACGTGGCGGCGGGTTGATTCGGTTTCAGGATGGAAAGTTTACTATCTTTAATCAATCCAATGGCTTGCCAGATGATCGCGTATTCGGCCTGGCTGAAGATCCAGCCGGCGGATTATGGGTTACCACCAGCGGCGGCCTGTGTTTTTTCAATGGCAGCACGTTTCGAGTTTACACCCAGGCTGATGGGCTGGGGAGCAATTCCACGGATAAAGTGTTTATTGACCGGTATCATCGGGTGTGGTGCTCGACATTTGGCGGCGGGTTATGCCGCTTTGAAAACGGTCAGTTTGTGGTTTTTAATCGGGCGCATGGATTGCTTGATAACTATCTGACGGCTCTGATTCAGGATCGGGAAGGCAATATCTGGTGCGGTACCCGCTCAAGCGGTGTCTGCCGGTTTAGCAGTGAATTGTTTGCCTCCTACACCTCAGCCACCGGAATTACCAACGGCACCCTGACCGGCGTTGCTCAAACCCCGGATGGCACACTCTGGTTTTCGTCGCTTGGAGGTGGGCTTTCAAGCCTCAACAAAGCTGGAGACATCCGTCTCTATGGATTGAAGGAAGGATTGCCAGAGCTGGATTTGTGGACGGTGCTGGCCGATAGTCAGGGCCGAATCTGGATGGGCGGGGCGCGGGGGGTAGCCTGCCTTCAAAATGGACGGATTACCAGCTATCCACGTGAAGAAATTGGCGCTCGCGACCGAATCACGGCGATTATTGAAGATCGCCAGGGTCGGTTGTGGTTTGGCTCACACCCCAGCACGAGCAATGGGGTGGTGATGTTTGATGGAGCGAAATTTCAGCTTTTCACCACTGAGCAGGGATTGCCCCAGAACCCGGTTTCCAGTTTTACCCTTGATACTGATGGTACGCTTCTGGCCTGTTCCGAAGGAGGATTAAGCCAGTTTGACGGCACCCGATTTGTCCCGCACCCGGTTCAGGCACTGCTTGAAGACCGCCGGATTCGGTGTGTCTATGTGGACGAGCAAAAAGTCCTGTGGATTGGCTCGCTCAATGGATTGTTTCGATATGACGGAGTACGGGTTCAGCCGTTTACCCGTCAGGATGGGCTGGCCAGTGATACAGTGCGTGCCATCATCAGCCTGCGGGGGGAAATCTGGATTGGAACCTCACGTGGAATTTCAGTTTACGATGGTAAAACCTTCCGGAATTACACAACTCGGGAAGGACTGTTAAACGATGAGATCTTCACCAGTGCCTGTCTCCGTGAGCCGGATGGCACGCTCTGGTTTGGGACCAATGACGGAGCCCTCCGCTATCGGGCCATGCCTGAAATTGCAGTGCCGGCGGTGCCAAAGGTCATGATTCGACGGGTATTAGTGCGGGATGAAGCCCAGGCCGACCTGGCACAGTTGCAATTGCCCTATGACCAAAACACGGTCCAGTTTGATTTTGCCGGCGTCTCGCTGGTGGATGAAGAAGCAGTTGTCTATCGCCATCAGCTTGAAGGGTTTGAAAAAGGTGACTGGTCAGACGCCTCTCGCGAGCGATCAATCCGGTTTACCAATTTGCCGCCCGGTCAGTATGTGTTTCGCGTCCAGGCTGGCCTGCATGGAAAACAATGGGGCGACACTGTCGCACTCGAACTGACTGTTCAGCGTCCGTTTTGGCAGACGTGGTGGTTTGGGCTGGTGGTCCTGGCCAGTGGCTCTGGAATTGCTTTTTCCCTGTATCGGCGCCAGATTCGGCAGCTTGAGCGCCGCGAAACGCGCAAGGTGGCGTTGCTGCGCCATATTCAAGAACAACGGCTGGCCAGTTTACGGGAATTGCTCGAAAGCATCCGGACGATCAATTCACAACTTGACGTGGACATTGTGTTACAGCATCTGGCCGAAGAGGGCGCCCGTCTTGTGAACGGAGAGCCCGGCGGCATCGGGCTGGTTGAGAACGGCCAGGTGGTTTTTCGACGGTTGTGGCTCGGTGGTCGGTGGGAAGATTACCAGTTGCGATTCCAGCTTGGGGAAGCCGTGGCTGGAAAAGTCGCTGAAACCGGCAAGGCCGTGATTGTCAATGATCCGACGGCTTCGCCTGAAATTGTCTTTCCGGAACTGATCCAAATGTATTATGTCAACGGCTGGATTGACGTGCCGATTGTGTCACGAACCGGAAAAATTGTCGGTGTGCTGGATGTGCGTCGAGGAAAAGATCAGCCGCTGTTTGGCGACTCGGACCGGCAACTGATTGAATCACTTGCCAATCAGGCGGCGATTGCGATTGAAAATGCTGGACTCTATAGCGAACTTGAGGAAAAGAACCTCCAACTGGAAGAGAAAAACCTGACGATTGCTGAGTCTTTTGGCGAGTTGGAACGGTTGTATAAAAAGGAACAGGAAATCACCCAAACGCTGCACGAACTCAACCGCATGAAGACCAACTTCATGATCGTGACCTCGCACGAAATGCGGACGCCGTTGACCGTGCTCAAGGGGTATATCGAAGCCCTGGTCGAAGAGTATCTCGGTCCCCTGACCTTTACCCAGCGTCGGTCACTCGATACCTGCCGGCGCATGGTCGAACGCATGGTTGTGACCTTTGACGATATTCTGGAAATGCTCAAGATCAATGAAGGGCGGATTGCCCTCCGACCAAACCAGTTTGATCTGACTGAAATCGTCCAAAAAATTGTGAGTGATTTGCAGACCTTTGTGGAGCGACGAAAGCAGCAGGTTATTTTTGACGCTCCTGACTCAATCGTGCTTTCTGCCGATCAGGGAAAAATCCAGATGGTGCTCATCAACGTCATCCAGAATGCGATCAAATTTACCCACGACGGCGGAAAGATTCACATCACAATTACTCAGGAGCAGGATTGGGCAAAAGTATCAATTGCTGATTCCGGAATTGGCATCAGTGCTGAAGAAATCGAGCGCATTTTTGAGAAGTTCTACACCAGCCAGGACCCATCAACCCACACTTCTGGAAAGTTTGAATTTTCAGCCCGTGGCACCGGGCTCGGACTGGCAATTGCCAAAAGCTATGTTGACGCCCACGGTGGACGCATCTGGGCAGAATCTGAAGGCACAGGGAAAGGCACAACCGTGTTTATTCATCTACCGTTTGCCAGCAAGTCCTCCCACGTCGAATTACCCAAAACCGGTAAGCTCAATGTCATCCAGAAGAATGATTCATAGCAGTTTGTGGTCAGTAGTCAGTAGTCAGTAGTCAGTAGTCGAGTGTTGGGGTTTTGAATTGCCTGTCAAGTGTATTTAGTTCCATTTGGGTTATTTAGGAGCAATTCTTTTCAAGAATTCGACGGATTCAACGATCTGGGTTTTAGCTACTGACTTATTAACTACTGACGACTGACTCATCAACGACTGACGACTGACTACAAACTGCAATTACTTCAATTTTTCCCGTAGTTTGGTTGCATAGCGGCGGCTGACTTCGGCGGGTTCGGAAATGCCCTGCAAATAGACCCGAAATGAATAGTTGAACCACTCTTCAACACTGGTCACATATTCAAAATTGATAATACTTGAGCGGTGAATGCGCTGAAAATACTTCTCCGGCAGCCGGTTTTCCCACTCTTTCAACGACATATTGGTTTGAGCGTCAGCCTCCTGCGTCGTCCAGATTCGCGAATAATCCCGGTCGGCAAAAATACACTTAATGGTATCAATCCTGACAAATTTCGACTGGTTGTTGACCCTCAGTAACAATCGGTCATCATATTCGAGGGTGCGGTCTTTTTCCGGTTTCGGGGGCAGCGGTTGTGATAAGCGTTCGATGGCCTGCCGAAGTCGTTTCATATCTACAGGTTTGAGTACATAGTCAAGGGCGCTCACATCAAATGCCCGAGCGGCATACCGATCAAATGCCGTGACAAAAATGACCCGAAACGCGCCACTAGCTGCATCAAGGACCTCAAAGCCTGATTCATTGTGCAGTTCCACATCCAGAAACACGACATCAGGGCTTACTCGATCAATGAGTTCAACCGCTTCGGCGACTGTACCTGCCTCACCCACCACCTGGACTGATTCAATTCCCGAAAGCATCAGGCTCAGCAGGCGACGGGCGGGCAGTTCATCATCAACAACAACAACTCTTTGCACATTCATGAGTGTTTCATACCAGTTTGTCGTCAGTCGTCAGTCGTCAGTCGTTAGTAGTTAGTAGTTCACTAAGTTCCTTTGATTGAATTACTTGACTGTTTCCTGATCCGAGGTGTTTATTCCAAAATGATATAAATTCAGAAGAAATGGTTTTTCTGGTGATGATAGGGAACGGGCTGAAGACTCGCAAGCTCGGGGCTGAAGACAGCGGGCTGAAGAACTGGTTTTCTTTCATCCCTCATCTTTCATCCCTCATCCCTTCCAAAAACCCGGAACCCGATTTTTCTTCATTCTTCATTCTTCATTCTTCATTCCTCGCGGAAGTTCAAACCAGAAAACGCTTCCACCCTGAGGATGATTTTCCGCTCCGACGCGCCCGCCGTGCAATTCAACCAGATCCTTGACGATGGAAAGACCCAGCCCGGTTGATGATTCGCCGCCGGTTGGACGGGCGCTCAGTCGTTGAAAGCGGGTAAAAAGCCGCTTTTGATCGTCTTCCGTAAGTCCTGGTCCGGCATCCTTGATGGAAGTTCGAACCAGGTGGGCGCGACATTCAAGCGTGACATAAATTTCTTTGCCGGGTGCTGTGAATTTGATGGCGTTACTCAATAAATTTTCCAGAACCTGGCTCAATCGTTCTGCATCACCTTCAACCTGGCAGTGTCCATTTGCCGTTACATTCAGGGTTTGATATTTGGCGACGGCTTGTGGTTGAAATGTGGAAATAGCTGATTTGACAAGGGTTGATAGATCAACTTGGTTTTTCTCCAACCGAACTTTCCCACTTTCGAGTGCCGCCGTATCGAGGAGCGCATTGATCAGGTTGAGTAACCGCTGGGATTCAGAATCAATAAATGACAGGTATTCATCACATTGCCGGGCCTGGTCAACCTGCTGCAAGACGTCTTGTGTAATGGAG
This sequence comes from Acidobacteriota bacterium, assembly GCA_016208495.1. NCBI lineage: Bacteria > Pseudomonadati > Acidobacteriota > Acidobacteriota bacterium. The sequence goes on from JACQXX010000044.1 coordinate 11,740, forward strand.
GCAAACCCTTTGATGGTGTAGAGCGGACTTTTCAGATCGTGGGCCGCAATGCTCAAGAGTTCAGTCTTGAGACGGTCGGCGGCCTCAGCCGCCCGGCGCTGAGTTTCGGCTTCGAGGCGGGCGGCTTCGGTTTTTTCTTTTTCCTGACGAAGCGTTTCAGTCCGTTGACGGACAATTCGTTCGAGGGTTTCAGCCCGCCGACGAATCTGACGTAACCGGAGCGCCTGGATGCCTAGCCCAAACCCAAACAACGCTAGCCCACACCCGGCATAAAACCAGGTGGTCTGGTAAAAGCGCGGTTTGATGGTAAAGGTCAAGGTCGTGCCGGTTTCATTCCAGATACTGTCGTTATTGCAGGCAATGACCCGAAAGCGGTACTCCCCAGGCGGCAGGCTGGTAAAATAGGCTGTTCGCCGGGTGCCGGCTTCAACCCAGGTTGGATCCCACCCTTCAAGCTGGTATCGAAATTTAACTTTGCTCGGGACGGCAAAACTCAGCCCGGTGTAATGAATTTCAACTGATTTGGTTTGACCGGGCTCAAAAGTCAGGTGGGCTTGAGGCAGCCGCGAAGCGCCATCAATGGTCAGTTGTTCGATTCGCACCGCTGGGGGCACCCGATTGAGTTTTCCTGGGTCAACCGAAACTACGCCGCGCAATGTCGGGAACCACAAGGTGCCATCCGCCGCCTTCCAGCCAGCCGGTTGAAACCCACCGTTGGTCTCGCTCACCGCCATGCCGTCGGCTTTGTCATAGCCGACACTTGAAATCGAGATTCTCTTCCTGTCGGCATAGTCATTTAACTCACGTTTGGAAACCCGGCAAATGCCTCGATTTCCACTCAGCCAGAATGACCCTTCTGAATCTTCAAAAATAGCCGAGACGACATTGTCAAAAAGGCCGGTTGAAATGGTGAACTGGGTGAACCGGCCATCTTTCAAGCGGTTCAGCCCGCCGCCATACGTGCCAACCCAGAGCGAACCGTCAGTATCCAGGTACAACGAGCGGGTCAGATTGTTAGATAATCCTTGCCGGGTGGTAAAAAAAGTGAATCTTCCCTGGTGAAACCTCGCCAGGCCATTGTCAGTTGCGACCCAGACCGTACCATCGGGCGACTCCAAAATGGACCTGATCCAGTTTCCTGAAATCGTGTCGGAGGGAAGAGACGCGACAAACCGCCCATTCTCCCAACGGTTGAGTCCGCGCCAGGTTCCAACCCAGAGTGTTCCGGTTGGGCCAAGCGAGATGGCATTCACATTGTTGTTTGACAGCCCATCGGCTTCGGTAAGGTGGGTAAATTGTCCGCCGTTACGCCGTAGAATCCCTTGAGCCGTTCCAATCCAGAGCGTACCTTCCAGGTCTTCACAAACCGCGAAAATGTCTGAGACCTTAATGTTGTTTGGCAACGAAATCAGTGAAACGCTTTTATCGGCGGCGATGCGTTTGAGTTGTGAACCAGTTCCGATCCAGATAGTACCCTGACGATCCCCACCGACGGTTTTGGTTTCTTGATCGGAAATGCCATCGGCTGCGGTGTAGGCTGCAATAACTCCCGTGCGAAAGCTAAAGAGTCCATTGCCGCTGGAGCCGGCCCATAACGTTCCTTCATGGTCTTCCATCAGCGACAGCAAAATGATTGGGGGTGTCCCCTGGGCTGGCACAAGGTGATGCTGCTTCAGATGCTGTTTCATCTGAAACAATCCCAAATCCGTCGCCGCCCAAATAATACCTGCCCGACTTTGGATCAAGTGACTGATCCATCGGAATGTGGGATGAGTTTCCCCCGGCGGGGTAAAATGTTGGATCTCTCCGAGCGGGGAACGGTGAATGAGTTCGTGAAGACCTCCAATCCACAGGTGACCTTCCCGGTCTGGCAACAGGGTCGTAACTTGAATGGATGGAATAGTTGATTCTAGCTCAAGCCGGTTGTTTTCAATTCGGTAAAGTCCTGCCACTGTTCCGGCCCACAGTATGTGCTTATCACGGACCAGGGCATTGACCTGTGGAATTCTGGTTCCATCTGCTTTGGTCACCGTTTGAAACCGGCTGTTTTCAAATTTTGTCAGCCCGCTTTCGGTTCCAACCCAAATAATCCCGGATTGGTCTTCCGCAATGGTATTAATTCCTCCCGCTGGCAGTCCATCGGTCGTGGTGTAAAACGTCCACATGTGGTCTTTCAACCGCATCAGTCCACCTACTTCAGTTGAAATCCACAAACTCCGATCCTGAGCTTCATACAGCGTAATCAACCGATTTGAGAGAAACTCAGGGATGTTTTCAGTGGTAAAAGTGGTAAAGGTGACTCCATCAAATCGAACCAACCCGCCAAACGTCACAAACCAAATATATCCATCCTGGGTTTGCAGGATCCGCATGACCGTGTTTTGCGGCAAGCCGTCTTCCACCTGCCAGTTGCGAATGAGCGAAAATTGACGGGTTCGAGCCACAGGGACTGACTCAGCCCAGAGTTGAGTTCCAGGACTGGCGGCAAAGCAGAGTATCCAAACAGAAACCCCAACTATTTGGAAAAAAACGCGACTCTGCCTGTCAGGAGAGAGTTGAGGGCTTTCCTGCAGGTTTTGAACCCACATTTGAAGTCGAAGTAACAATCGGGAAAACATCGGCAGTAGAGTTGAGAAATGAATAGTCGGATATTACACCGACTGACCCACATCCCTTTGAGGCTCCGGGGACTCTAGGCTCCCGAAAGTCGCCAAGGTGCGAACGAGAATGTTTTGTGCGCCGACGGTATCGGCATCGGCGGTGTGACCACAATGCCGACACAAAAACTTCTCTCCCTTGCGGTTGTCTTTATGCACCGTACCACACTGGGGACATGCGCGGGACGTGTTGGCCGGATCGACGCGGACAAGCTGAACACGGTTCACTTGCGCGAGTTCGGAGATCCGGGTGAGTACGTGCCGGTACGTCCACGGTGCCATTGCCTTGCGAAACTTCTTCCCACGTTTTTTCGATTTCCCGCGCTTGAGGTTTTTCAGGGATTCAACCCCAATCACGGCCAGCGTCGGCCAGGGAAGTGATTTGACCACGCGGTTGATGAACACTTTGCGTTCGGTATGCGCCCTCCCCCGGCCACGACTGCCCGGCTTCCGGCGGTTGATTTTATTGCGGATGGCTTTGAACTCCGTGCCGTAGTGACGGCCCTCGGAATCGGACAGCAGTTTGTTGACCCCGATGTCAACGCCCAGCCGCACGCCTTCCGTTTTGGGCTCCAGATCCGGGAGTTCAATCCACACTACGATTCCAGTCTCCGACAGCGCGCACCCTTGAATCAGTCGAGCCCCCTCCATCCCTTGCCAGTGATTCAAAACAGCCGTTCGTTTGGTCGGAATCGAAATCCGCTCGCCTTTCTTGAGGCACGACACCCGGATCACCAGATCGAAACTGCCCCGTCCCACTTCCACCGACACAATCTTGGCATCGAGCACCGCGCTTCCCGTAAACACCGGACACCTGGCCTTCGTCCCCAGCGCTTTCGCCGACTTCCTGGTCGCCACCACGATTTCAAGCGCTTGCTTCAGGGCCTGACTTTTCAACCGTTCCGTCAGCCGGGTATCAGTCAATCTGGCCAGCGTCGCTTTATCCAGCTTGCCGGGTGTCTCCCACAGCGACCGAATATAGAAGTTAACCGCCGCCCGGTACGCCTCCAGCAGTGCCGCGATCTTGCGTCGTTTGGTTTCGGTCGCAAATTTCAGCGTCACTTTGCAGGCTCGTCGCATCTCGCTTCTCTCGCAAGAGGTGATTTTCACCTCTTCATCACTCCGTTCCGTTGCCCAGTCCAAAATTGTTTTATATTTGACTATATTACAATGTACTTGCCTATAAGTCAACCAATCAGTTGCAAGACCATTTTGCAATGCTCGTCTTGAAGTCAGTCAAGTAATTCAATCAAATAAACTTAGTGAACGACTGACTACTGACTACTGACTACTGACTACAAACTCGAATTATGATTGATTGGACCGCTGTTGCTACCGTTTTTTCAGTGTATTGTGTTGGAGTTGTCAGCCCTGGCCCCAACTTTGTCGCCGTTTCACATCGGGCCGCCGCAACCACACGCTCTCAGGCACTGGCGCTCGTGGCTGGAATTGTGCTGGTCAACCTGTTTTGGGCAGCGTCAGCCATTTTAGGGATTGGCATTGTGTTTACCGCTTTTCCCTGGGTGGCCCTGCTGGTCAAATTCACGGGTGCAGTCTACCTGATCTGGTTTGGCTGGAGGTTATTAACTTCAACTCACCCCATATCAACTTCAGAAACCGAGGAAGCTCAAAAAAATAACCTCACCCAGGCATTTGTTCACGGAATTGCCACCAACATCGCCAATCCCAAATCCGTGGCTTTTTATGCGGCGGTGTTTTCATCGGCAGCCCCAGCTCAGGTCAATTTTGGCACCTTGCTGGCCATGCTTTCTGTCGTTGGCGTGATTGCCTCAATCTGGTACGGATCAGTCGCCGTTGTGCTCTCGCACGCTCCCTTTGCGGCTGCCTACCGGGCAAAAAAACGATGGATTGACCGCACGTGTGGCGTCCTGATTATGGCGCTTGGTATTCGGCAAGGATTGAGTAAATAATCCTTGAAACCCCTGAAATGCAGTTCAACCAAGGTAGCGAACGTGGAATCCAGACAACTTCAATTCGATTTTCAAAGCACGATCAGGAGTGATTCTTCGCCAGAAATGATGGCGGTCATGACAAGTGCTGGTGTTGAATCTGAACCCTCGCAGGGGGCAATTTTTACCCGACCTGAAGTTGTTGAGTTTATCCTCGATCTGGTTGGATACACCCAGGATAAACCGCTCTATCAGAAGCGAATCTTAGAACCTTCATTTGGAAAAGGTGATTTTTTGATTCCAGTGCTCAGCCGCTTGCTGGCAGCCTGGAACGTATCAAAAAGTTCAATTCCAGTGGTTGAGGCACTTGGGAACTCAATTCGTGCCGTTGAACTCCACACCACGACTTTTCAAGAAACCAAAACAGTTGTGTTGAACCTCCTTGTACACGCAGGCATTGACCAACAATCAGCCAGTACCCTGATGAATCGGTGGCTGATTCAAGGTGACTTTCTGCTTGAACAACTCGGTCAAACTTTTGATTTTGTCGTTGGCAACCCCCCATATGTTCGGCAGGAGTTGATTCCAGCACCTTTGCTTTCCAAATATCGGAAGCGCTACAAAACACTGTATGACCGGGCAGACCTCTATATTCCATTTATTGAAGGCTCACTGCTTGCGCTTTCAAAAGGCGGAATTTTGGGGTTTATTTGCCCGGATCGGTGGATGAAGAACCGCTACGGCGGCCCCTTGCGCAGACTGATTGCTGACCAGTTTCATTTAAAATTTTATGTTGACATGGTTGATACCACAGCATTTCAGAGTGATGTTACGGCCTACCCGGCAATCACGGTCATCAGCCGGGAAAAGCCTGGAGTCACTCGCCTCGCACATCGTCCATTGATTGAACGGACAGTCCTCCACCATCTCGCCAGCGAACTCCAGACCAATCATCTTTCAGCAACAAGTTGCCAGGTACGTGAACTTGCGGGTATTGCTCATCAGGCTGAACCCTGGTTACTCGAATCATCTGATCAACTGGCGCTGATTCGTCGAATTGAAAATCAGTTTCCACTTCTGGAAGCAACTGGTTGCAAGGTTGGTATTGGCGTTGCAACCGGCGCCGACCAGGCGTTCATTGGGAATTTTGATCAGCTTGAGGTTGAAGAAGATCGAAAATTGCCGCTGGTGACGACCCGTGACATTCAATCAGGTGAAGTAAAATGGCAAGGTCAAGGGATAGTGAATCCATTTACTGAAACCGGGAGGCTGGTCAATCTTTGTGAATATCCAAAACTCAACCAGTATCTTGAGGATCGGAAGGAAATCATTGCCGCTCGCCACTGTGCCCGGAAGAACCCGACCAACTGGTACCGCACAATTGACCGCATTACCCCAGAACTTGCCAGACAACCAAAGCTTTTGATTCCTGATATTAAAGGGAACGCCCATATTGTTTTTGAGCGCGGCGAGCTTTATCCACACCATAATCTATATTTTGTTATCTCCAATGCCTGGGATTTGCGGGCACTGCAAGCAGTTTTGCTTTCGTCGGTAACCAGATTGTTTATTGCCACTTACACAACAAAAATGCGCGGTGGATATTTACGATTTCAAGCCCAATATCTTCGGCGACTTCGAATTCCACACTGGAATGATGTACCCGATGAGCTTCAGCAAGAACTGATTGGAGCGGCTGAAAATTTGGATCTTCAAGCCTGTAACCGCGCTGTGTGTACGTTGTACAGTCTCACAATTGAAGAACAATCAATCCTTGGATGCGATGGTGAATAATGCCTCTTGAACTTGTTGATTTTGAGAGAAAAACCCGAAATGCCGTACAGGCATTTTGGCAGACTCGTACGGATGCCCGTACCAAACAGCGTGTGTCAGGAAAAACTGATCAGGGTGAACGCTCTGGCGTGACCAGCGGTAAAAATATGGATGAGTTTATCAGTCTGTTGATTGATCTGGTACGAGCCAATGGACTTTCTCAAGCTCAAATCCACCAAAAAAGAGCCCTCCTCACATTGCCTGGATATTTTAGACCGACAAAGCTGTGGGATTTCCTTGTGATTCATCAAGGGGAATTAGTCGCCGCCGTTGAGTTCAAGAGCCAGGTGGGCCCATCATTTGGAAACAACTTCAATAATCGAGCCGAAGAGGCAATTGGTACTGCTCACGATTTTTGGACCGCGTATCGAAAAGGCGCTTTAGGGAATCAACCCCATCCATTTGCAGGCTGGTTGATGCTGGTGGAAGACGCTCCAGAATCCAGATCCCCGGTGAAAGATTCATCACCTCATTTTCAGGTTTTTGACGAATTTAGGGGCGCCTCATATTTGAAACGATATGACCTGCTGTGCCAGAAACTCGTGCATGAGCAACTTTACACAGCCGCAACCGTCATCGCGACACCTCGCACAGCCATTGAGACAGGTGAATTTTCACACATCTCACCGATGACTGACCTCAAAACCTTTGTTACAACTTTCGCTGGACATATGGCTGCCACGGCGGCTCGAATGGAGTAGAAAGACTTTTCGTTTCGACTGCCAATCAAATTTGATTATGTCAGAACAATCTGAAATAACTGAATCACCAAAGTTTAGAGATTTTTACCTGGTCGTTTTGTTTCACCCGACACTGGTCCTGGCCATCATTGAAGAATGGCCAGGTCCAAAAATCTGGGTCGGTTCACAGTGCTTTCAAATCATGCCGTTTGAGGAAAAATACAATTTCTGGTCTGCCCATTATGACTGGCTTCGAACCCAAACCGGTGAGTTGTTGGGTGTTCGATATATACCCGTTTACCATGAAGCCCGTTTTTTAGAAGACGTTATAAAAGATTTGCCCTACATCAGCCCGCTGGGTTATGGAGTATTCGAAATCTTTTTCGGAGATCGGCGAGACTTTGACGAAGAACTATCAACTTGCCAGGCATTTGGCGGCAATCACATTTACCAGTCGGATGATCAAACCTACTTGATGACCTTTGGATTGCACTGGTCAGGGTTTGATGAATATCTCATGCTGAAAAGCCTTGAGTCTGACTGGATAAACCTCAGAATGGATTACACTTAGCGGCAGATTACTTTTTTCGCAACAAGCATTTCTCAGCCTGTTTCCTTCACACTGTGATTGAAATATGAACACTCCAGCTCACTCAGAACCGGACACTCACATCGTCAAAGAAATTGAACGACTGGTCAGCCAGTATGGCCAGGTGCCTCCGCCGTGGGTTGTGTTGCCTGACACTCACCCGTATGACATTTGCTGGCGAGTGGGCGGCGGAGAATTTCATACCGAAGTCTTTCATTCCTGGTGGAAGAATCTGAATTTTGAAGAGTCTCAACGCATTGAGTACTTCCGGAACTGGCCGCCTCCACCTCGCTGGCTGGCCTGGATGATTGACGTCATTTGGGATCTATCCCGTGACGAATGCCCCGAGGAGTTTGATTATTCGGTCTACTTCGAACAGATTGAAAGCCTTGGGTTTGGCACTCAGTCGCAATATCAGGCTGACCTTGAAGACCCACACTGGTGTGAACGATTCTGAGAAGTAGCTACCAGTACCACCTAATTTTTCCCCAACAATTCCCATTCCTCAAAATGAAAAAGCTGACTTGTCTCCTCAAATGTGGTACAACCTGCCTATCAAATTTAAACTGAATTATGTTCGTTGATTTTCGCGTTGCGCGATGCGTTAAAGGGCTCCCCATTGTCTAGACAAAAAAACCAGGTTTTGAAGTTAATCCCTGAGGACGCGATGTGAAAGTGAATCGGTCAACTCGCCTGAGTTGAATTTCTCTTTAGAAGACAAAAAAAGCGCTGCCGGTGGCTGAT